>NZ_JACJFI010000011.1 GCF_014164505.1 Shewanella sp. SG41-4
ATTCAACGTCACAAACCCGATTTAATCGCCAGTGCACTGCATTTTGTCGATGGTGAAGCCACCGAACTACTGCAATACATCAAAAGCACTCCTGCATTAAATGATATTCAATTTATGCTGGTTTCCAGCGAGTGTCGCCGTGAACAGCTCGAAATCTTTAGGCAATCAGGTGTTGTTGCTATTCTACCTAAGCCATTTAATGCTGAGCACTTAGCTACGGCACTTAATTCGACCATTGATTTACTTAGCCACGACGAGCTGGATTTAAGCCACTTTGACGTGCATAACATCAGGGTGTTGGTAGTTGATGATAGCCGAATGGCACGTAATGTGATTAAACGCACTATTGGCAACTTAGGGATGCAACTGATTACTGAAGCGGTTGACGGTGAGCAAGCTATCAACCTAATGAAAGAAAACATGTATGACTTAGTGATAACCGACTACAACATGCCTTCGGTAGATGGTCTCGCATTAACGCAATATATCCGTAATCACAGTCAACAATCACATATCCCGATTCTAATGGTATCGTCAGAAGCCAATGACACCCACCTAAGTAATGTATTTAGCGCTGGGGTTAACGCCTTATGTGATAAGCCTTTCGAACCACAGTTAGTAAAGAAAATTCTTTACCAACTGCTAGAAGAGTAATCATTAGCCAAATAATGACATTATTTGTACTGTTTTTACTTTAAAACCATTACAGATACTGAATTTATGGGATAAAGTGCTTTTAAACCAGCATGGCTTGTGGCATGTTATTCATGTTTTAAAAAACACTTCTATGGAAAGCAGAGAATATCAATATGAACAAAAGTGAATTAATTGCAAAAATCGCTGAAAATGCGGAACTAACTAAAGCTGAAGCTGGCCGCGCACTAAAATCTTTCGAACTAGCGGTAACTGAAGCCATGAAAAATGGTGATAAAATTTCTATTGTTGGTTTTGGCTCTTTTGAAACCACTCAACGTGCCGCACGTACTGGCCGTAATCCACAAACAGGCAAAGAAATTCAAATCGCTGCAGCGACTGTGCCTAAGTTTAAAGCTGGAAAAACACTAAAAGATAGCGTTAATTAATTTTTACGCCCAGTCTTTTTTTGAAAGAAACCTCCTGTATGGAGGTTTTTTATTGGTTTTTTTTCAGCTTTGCTTATTCTTTTATCCCGACGCCCGGACTGCACTAATGATATAAATCACCTCTTAGCCCCCCTCTATCGCACGACATAAAACGCCAGTCTATTCAATATATTCCAATGCCTAAACCCAAAGCCTTATTGCACAATAAAAGTGCACCCCTGCATCATTAAGCCGCAACAAAGATGCAACAAAATGATCCACCAATACATAACCTGCTAATTTAATAGCTAAAAAAATATTGGCATGCGATTCGCTAATTGATCTTCAGACAAACCAACATTGAGCTCATTTAATGACACATAAATGCCTCAGTGATAATAAAACTTTAAGGGATGAAGATGAAAAAATCACTATATCAAGCAATTGCATTATCAACTGGCTTATTACTTAGCGGCTCAGCCCTTGCTGAAGTCAGTGGCAATATTGGCGCAACATCGAACTACTTATGGCGTGGCACCACACAAACCAATAATGAAGCAGCCGTTCAAGGCGGCATTGACTATGCGCATGAGTCTGGATTTTATGCTGGGACTTGGGTATCAAATGTCGATTTTGGTGATGAAACCAGTTACGAACTAGACCTTTATGGCGGTTATGGCGGTAACTTTACTGAAGACCTAACTTACGACATCAGCTACCTTTATTATGCTTACCCAGATGCTGGTGGCAGTATTGATTTTGGTGAAGTGGCCTTGGTGCTTGGATGGAAATGGTTAGATGTTGGTTATTCTCAAGTGATCAACGCTGACTCTGATGTGTCTGGTGCAAGTGACGAAACAGATTGGAACTATATTCAAGCCAATGCCAGTTTCCCGTTAACAGAAAAGCTCAGCATTGCATTCCACTACGGTTATTCACAAGGCGATGTTGTTGAAGATTTATTTGGCGACACCTATGCCGACTATAACGTTACATTAAGTGCTGAAACAGACCTTGGAACAGTTTCATTTATGGCCTCTGACACTGACTTACCAGACAATGATGCTAAAGTTGTTTTAGGTTACTCATATGGCTTTAGCCTATAACGAGTCACACGATCACACATGGCGATTTACTTTATTCGTCTTATCGGCGCCACCTAATTGAAGGTGGCGTTTTTATTTGTATTGAGGGCGGAACATTAGTTGCGAGCAGCACATCGGCACATCGGAAATATTTGATCACTAGCACACTCTTCGCACGAGATAGTTTGTTTTACTAGCAAGAAAAACATTTACTGCTAAGCTCAAAGAGAAAGGTAAAAATAGCTGTCCAATTGAGGAAAAATATTTTACTTCCCTATTTAGGTTTTTTTAGTTAGAAAATGCTCATTGAATTATTACCACGCTTTTATTCGACATGAGGGTTTTGTTATGGCTAATCTTAGTGAAAGAGTGCCTGATGATACAGAAATGGACGCGATGATAACGCCAAGAAACGTTAAATCCGCCGAAACATTACAACATAGACGCCAAGTAAAACGCAGGTTAGAAGATTTTCTCGAACAAGCTCAATTACGCAAAGCGATTGGTGACGACGACTTTTTCTAAAAAAATAGGGATAAACGCTGATGTCGTTTATCCCTGTCTATTTTAAGTGCGCGAACTTAGACATTATTAATCGCTAATTAATGACCTATTCGCTTTTAGCTTGTACGCGCCTAGTGTGCTTACTGGCTTGCGTTTGTGTGAGCAGCAACTCAGCTTTAGCACCTAAATACACATATATCCCTAAGCCTACCAATAGCCCCACGACCGCAAGCATCATCAAAATGGCCGGCTCAATATATTGCTTTTCTCCTAGTGACGCTTTAAACATAGTCAGCAAAGCTTCAATTGAAATCGCAATCAAAATGGTCGAAATAAACCGCGTAATCGTTCTTCGAGTCGAGCTGTGGCGGAAGATATCTTTATGCATCAGCACTTCTTCTTCCAAGATAGTTTTACCCAAATCAAAAATGGCTAATGCCAATGTTAGAAAAATGATAATACCAAAGGGCTGCAGCGGATCATGAGTCGCAGATACTTGGCTAAACAAGGTATAAATATCGCGGATCACTGTCCACATGAGTACGCTCACCAGCACAAACAGACACAGTACAATCGCAGTATAGATACTTTTAAAAAACGGTGACATTTTACGCCTAGCGCTATCGCCCATCATAAACTCAATTAATCGTGTTAAGTTGACATCAATCACCACAATAACCACTTGTCCAGAAGCCGATTTAATCATTTGCGATGCCGATAAACACAGCCCGCCACCAGAGTTAGATAAATAAGGTCGAGTAATATGGACGGTGTCGATGGCAGTCAATTGAGTAAAATAAGGTCGCTGACTTCGGTCTGCATGATGACCGCAAGCCATTAACTTAACTTGCTGATTAATCACACTGATATTAGGGCAAATCTGTTTTCCTTGCTGATCAAGTAAATAAATAAGATCAACGAAAGGATAACTTATCGCCATGTCTTCAAAAATTTTAGCCGAGATGGGTTGTTCGAATAGATTAATGTCTCCCACACCGATCAAAATAGATTCTAATAATTCGTGTACCAAGTGTTCATATTCATGGTAACGCTCGATCACACTTAAATAGCTCATCGCTGCCATTGGTTTTCCTTTTAATCTAGATTACTTTAGCTAAAGCAGTTTTAATGCCAAATAAATAACTCATTATTTTTAAACACTTAAATAAAATTACTGAAATGAATTTCGGCATAAACTGATTTTTCCGCACCAAAACAGTGCTAAATTTGAGGTGTTTTTTCATTGCCTTTTTGCGATCAACATCTGCTAATATAAGTACTTATATTGCTTCCAACCTTCTCAAAATTAGGAAAAGACAATGTCTGACTCTTTATTGCGTTATCAACAAGATATTCGTCGTTTTTCTGATGAATTAATTCGCATCCAAGCGCCGATTAAAATTTTAGACTCGATAAAATGGCCAAGACAAGTTGAAGATGATTTTTTAGCTAAACAAACCAAAGAGTTACCCAATGTCAGCAATGACTTCTATCAATCGATTCCTTTATCATTTAACGCAGATCAGACCCAGACCGACCTACAAGGGTTAAAAAGTGCCATTGAACGAGGTTTAGGCAAACGCGATAAGCTAGGTAAAATTTTACTGGCTAACATTGATCAATATCGAATCGTGATAGACATGCTGCACAATCGTGGCAAACCAATGTTTGGTAAGCTCAGTCAAGAATTGTATGGCAGTGCCAGCCACAAATTACATGGTGATCGCCACACATTACGCCAACTGGGTGATCGCTTAAGCCATATATTTTCGTTGCCAGCTGCACGTCACATGAATAGCCGTCATCCAAAAATTGTCACCGCACCAGAAGCGGTAAATGTTCTCAGTGAGCGCTTAGTAAAGTATTTTCATAACGACGAAATTCACGTTAAGTTGAGCGATGGTATTGTGTCTGACGCAGCTGTCGGTGGTGATACTGTAAAGCTAAACACTCGCGCCATGTTCAGCGAATCCGATTTGAATGTATATGAAGTGCACGAAGGCTGGGTTCATGTAGGCACCACGCTCAATGGCCGCGCTCAACCGCATGCGACTTGGCTCAGTGTCGGTTCTCCACGAGTGACAGCATCGCAAGAAGGCTTAGCGGTGTTAATGGAAATGCTGACGTTAAGCTCAAACCCAGGCCGTGCACGCCGAATTAGCGATCGTGTATCTGCCGTCGACATGGCTGAGCAAGGTGCCGACTTTTTAGAAGTGTACCGATACTTTAGAAATCTAAATTTGAGTTCAAAAGACAGTTATCGTGTCACTCAGAGGGTGTTTCGTGGTGGTATGGTCGGCGGTGGCAGCTTTTTCACTAAAGATATCTCCTACGTACGCGGTTATGTTGAAAACATTAACTTTATTCGTAGCGCCATCAGCACGGGTTTACCAGAATTAATCCCTATGCTGTTTTTGGGTAAATTGGCCATCGAAGATATTCCAGTTCTGTATCAGGCCTACCAAGAGGGTATTATTGCCCACCCTAAGTATTTACCACCGATGTTTGAAGACATTAGCGGTCTTTATGCTTGGTTTGGCTTTGCTTCAGGCATCGGCAATATCGACTTAAAAGGGGTGCAACGTCATTTTGCACGCCAATTCAAAAATGTAGTCCCGACTTCTGCTGTCGACTTATTTGAAGATTCAGAGTTTGATAACAACTTCGAATAAACTGCAGTCAAAGTTTAATTGGCTAAGTGGCTAAGTGGCTAAGTGGCTAAGTGTGGCATAAGTCACACTTAGTCAACAAAACAAGTGTAATGCTAATGCCTTGTTACCTAGCGAGTTTGCTATAGTGTAACAACGGCTATGGTTGAGACTTGCTATGAAACACATTTTATTTTCAGCTTTATTTTCAACGTTATTCTCCAGCTTGATATTGATCAGTGGCTGTACGCCAGCCACACCGTCACAAGCATTAGGCACTTTAGAGCGCGACCGAGTCATTCTTCGTTCAACCGCAGCAGAAATCATTACTGCACAACCCATAAAAAAAGGCATGCAAGTCAACGCCGGTGACTTATTAGTCCAATTTGATACCCACAAACAAGCCGCGCGCTTAGCAGTAATGCAAGCGGAAGTGGTCAAAGCCCAAGCCTACTTATTAAAACTCACCAATGGTGAACGCCCAGAAGATATCGCCAGTGCCAATTCGGCGTTAAAGAGTGCCAACGCAGCCAAAATCGAAGCGCAAAAATCTTATCGACGCAGCGCGAGTTTATTAGCAAAAAACCTAGTCAGTGAAGCTGAGCGCGATCGGGCTTTAGCGCTTCGCGATCAAGCCAATGCAGAATATGATGCCGCCAACGATCGACTCACAATATTGATCAAAGGTGTTCGCCAAGAAGATATTTTTCAAGCACAAGCCGCACTCGATGCTGCCAATGCCAACCTACGTTACGAGCAGCAGGTTTACAGCGACTTAAGCATTCGTGCAACACGCAGTGGTAAATTAGATAACTTGCCCTACAACGTAGGCGAGCGCGTCCAACTGAGTGCAATAGTTGCGGTTATTCAAGCTGATGCGGCGCCCTACGCCAGAGTGTATATACCTGAACCCTATGCAGCCAAACTTCATATAGGCCAAACGTTGTCGGTCAGTGTAGACGGTATCGACAGCACATTTAACGGCACACTGCGTTGGATAAGTACTGAACCGGCATTTACCCCCTACTACGCACTGAATCAAGCAGACAGGTCACGATTAGCCTTTCTAGCAGAAGTGAGTTTAGACCGTTCGGCCAGCGAGCTACCTACGGGCATACCAGCCCAAGTTATATTACCAACACAAGTTATATTACCAACCCAAAAATGACATTATCCGTAGACCCACAATGGGTAATTAAAGCTCATGGACTCACCAAAAAATTTGGCGACTTTGCTGCTGTTGAGCAATTAGACTTATTGGTGCCGAAAGGCAACATTTACGGTTTTTTGGGCCCAAATGGCTGTGGTAAGTCAACCACCATTAGAATGTTAACTGGTTTACTCACCCCCACCGAAGGCACTATCAATGTCATGGGATTAGCCATTCCGAAGCAGGCTGAAGCATTACGCCATAATATTGGTTATATGACCCAAAAGTTTTCTCTCTACGATGACTTAACCGTTAAAGAAAACCTGCAATTTATTGGTCGAATCTATGGTATCGACAATAGTGTCTGCAAAAAACGCATTGATCAACTGCAAAGCACTTACAAACTAAGCCAGTATCAGCATCAACTGGCTGGTACTCTCAGCGGTGGACAAAGACAACGATTAGCCCTCGCCTGCGCCTGTTTAAATCAACCCAAGTTACTGTTTTTAGATGAACCCACGTCAGCCGTTGATCCACAAAACAGGCGTGACTTTTGGGAGCAACTGTTCGATTTATCTGAACAAGGCACCAGTATTTTAGTGACTACCCATTATATGGATGAAGCCGAACGTTGCCATAAAATTGCCATTATGGAAAAAGGCAGGATCAGAGCCGATGACACGCCAAAATCATTAATGGATAACATCAATGCCCATGTGGTTGAAATCAACACCACTGATTTAAGGCCGTTAAAACAAGCATTAATCAGCCACATTGAAGTGACCTCTGCGGCGCAGTTAGGCCATAGATTACGGGTATTGGTCAGCAAACAAGTAGTGGATCCTATCTCTTGGTTACTGCATCAGTGCCAACAGCATAATCACCCCGTTAACCTGCAAGATATTCACTTAGTTAGCGCTAATCTTGAAGACGTGTTTGTCAGCCATACTGGCCAGCGTGTTCCAGCCTCCCATGAAGCAACATAAGGGCTAACAACATGCTGAACAGTATTCGCCATAGTTATATGCGTATTCACGCCATTACCGCTAAAGAAGTTAAGCAGCTTATGCGCGATCGAATTACCTTTGCCATGGTGATAATGATCCCGCTGATCCAGCTATTGTTATTCGGCTATGCCATCAATACTGATGTGCGTGCAATACCGGTAGCAATTGTTGATCAAAGTGATTCAGCTGCAGGACGCTGGATAGTCGAAGCGGTAAAAGTCACCCAGGTAGTGGAAGTCACATCCTATCTCACGACAGCAGAGCAAGCACAGGCCGCTATTCGCCGTGGCCACATTAAAGCGGCATTAATTTTACCGCCTACTTTGAATGAAAAAATCGCACGCAATGAACCGATTGGCCAATGGATAGTCGATGGTTCAGACACCATGATTGCAGGCGCGATAAAGCAACTGCGCAACCTATCGCTCAACGATATTGTACCGGAGCAAACTAGCAACCAATCTCGGTTTGAAGTCAGCTTATTTTATAATCCGGAGCAGCGATCCGCGGTGAATATTGTTCCAGGTTTAATCGCCGTCATTTTGACCATGACCATGGTGCTGTTTACTTCATCAGCTATCGTTCGTGAGCGTGAACGTGGCAACCTTGAATTATTAATCACCACCCCAATAAAGCCAATAGAACTGATGATTGGAAAAATATTGCCATACATCGTCATCGGCTTAGTGCAAATGACCATTATTTTAGGCTTAGGCAATATTATTTTTGCAGTGCCCATCAATGGCGCTATCAGTCATTTATTGTTGGGCACGTTACTGTTTATTACCGCGAGCCTGACATTAGGGTTAATCATATCTACTATTGCAAAAACACAGCTACAAGCCATGCAAATGACCATTTTTGTATTATTACCGACCATATTACTCTCTGGATTTATCACCCCATTAGAAGCCATGCCGACAGCAGCAAAATGGATTGCAGAAGCACTGCCAGGAACCCATTTTATGCGGATGATCCGAGCTATTGTGCTTAAAGGGGCAACGTTAGGTGAGTTAATAAACGATGTGTTATGGCTGGTGGGTTTTACAGTCATTGGATTATGGATTGCAGCGATGCGATTCAGTAAACGATTAGATTAACGCCTCTTGCATGACTCCAATAGGCGCTAGAAAAATGGGTCTAGTTATAAGCCACGGTCGATGACATATGCCTCGCCGTTACACTCTAAATACACAGCGCAAGACGGGTAATTAACTTTGCCACATTGTTTCAACACAATGGCATTACCGCCTCGTTGAGTCACTTGTAATTTGAGTGACTTAGTCATTGAAGACAAACTTGGAAGATCATCTAACTTTTCAGGATCCGATGAATTTTCACAATATGACGTGGTCACATCGCCAAGAAACTGTGCTTTGAACCTAGACATTTCTGCTGAGGTGTAGGTATCAACCCCTGCTATTGTGGCGTTACCTAGCGCAATTGTACCCGCATTGGTTCGCAGTGACAGGTTAGAGCAACCCGACACAAATACCATACTCAAGATGGCGGCGACAGATACAGTAAAAACAACGTGCTTCATAAAAAATCCTTTTAAAAACGCATGTTTATCAATGTACTGATAAACATGCTTAGCTATTATTATTGTTGAATTATATTGCTCGGTGCCATTATCCGGCGATTGCTGAATGATTTAGCCAAGCGATTAAGCCAAACAAATTATCCGAACAAATTATCCGAACAATGCACCTGCACGATTTACTCACACTATGCTTTGGCTTTTAGTGCGCGTTGCTTGATAAAGTATTCACGGGTTAAGCCAAATACCACTGGGCTTAATAGCACTAACGCAATTAAGTTTGGAATCGCCATCATCGCATTCAACGTGTCGGCTAATAACCAAATAAACTCAAGCGAGCTTACTGCACCCAAAGGCACAACCAAGGTCCAGATTAGACGGAATGGTTTTACGGCTTTATCGCCTAATAAGTATTGAACACATTTTTCACTGTAAAAACTCCACCCTAAAATAGTGGTAAAAGCAAACACAGCCAATGCGATGGCTACGATATAATTACCCATGGGCAGTGCATGTGAAAACGCAAGAGAGGTTAATGCTGCGCCATTTTCGCCAGATGTCCACGCACCAGAAACCACAATCGCCAAGCCCGTTATTGAACATACAATGAGCGTGTCAATGAACGTACCTAACATGGCCACTAAACCTTGCTTCACTGGGTTATTCGTTTGCGCCGCCGCATGGGCAATTGGCGCACTTCCTAACCCTGCTTCATTCGAAAACACCCCACGTGCCACACCAAAACGAATCGCAGCCCATACCGCCGCACCCGCAAAACCACCTTGGGCCGCTACTGGGTTAAAGGCACTTTCAATAATCAACATAAAAGCAGCAGGCACTTCGTCTGCATATACAACCAATACAGCTAAACCAGCGGTAATATAAAATACCGTCATCAATGGCACTAACTTACCAGCTACTTCAGCAATACGCTTAATACCGCCCATGAGTACCGCACCCACCAGCACCATTAACACCACACCTGTAACCCAACTCGGTACACCAAAGTTACTGCTCATCGCATCAGCAACTGAGTTAGCTTGTACGGTATTACCAATACCAAAACCAGCAATGGAGCCAAACAGAGCAAATGCAGTACCTAACCAAGCCCATTTGCTGCCTAAACCATTCTTGATGTAATACATCGGGCCACCAACATGGTTACCGTTAGCATCTGTCTCACGGTATTTTACCGCCAGAACGGCTTCCGAAAACTTCGTCGCCATGCCAACCAGCGCGGTACACCACATCCAAAATAATGCCCCTGGCCCACCAATAAAAATCGCCGTAGCCACACCAGCAATGTTACCCGTACCAATGGTGGCCGATAATGAAGTCATGAGGGCATTAAATGGACTGACATCACCTTTTTCACTTTCATCAGTAACCTGACGACCCGACCATAATAATTTAAAGCCTCGATTTAGCTTTAAAATAGGCATGAATTTTAAGCCTATCGACAGAAAAAGCCCGACTCCTAAAATCAAAATCAGCATGGGAACGCCCCATACTATGCTGTTGATCATACTAATAAATTGCGTGACTGCTTCCATGTAAAAAACCTCATAATGAGTAATGACTTATGTCGAAATTATAATTATTAGATATTTGGTTATTTTTATTATGGTTACAATGGCCCAACTCCACTGCAACGATTGTATTTTTTAGATTACCCCGATTAACTAAACCATGGCAACCTACTGCATGACCTCATGAATCATCTTCAAGATTATTCACCACCCCGACACAGACTAATTACTTTTCCAGTACCACTTTCAATATATCTAAACCTTGCTGTAAATCTGCACCAATCATGGCCTCAAAATCGATAAACAAAAACATTAAGTTAGTTGGATAAGCAAAATGACCACTAAAACCCCAATCAACTTTAGTTTGATTAGCATTAACGGCTGCAGTACTCATATAGGCAGGCTCAGTCGCTTCAAAGGGTGAGATAAACCGTAATTCAAAGTCGATACGTTTACCTTCATCTATGGCAATAATTTCTTGCTCGCCAACACCTACATCAGGGTTTTCACTGGCCCAAGCAGACACAAAGCCCACTGTCGCGTCGGTACCACGGTAGGTTTTCACCATATCGGGATCCATTTGCGCCCACTTACTAAAGTTATCCTGATTTTTTAGATGTTTAACATAATCAAAAACCTCGGAGACCGGTTTGTCTATGGTGATAGTGCGAGTGACTGAATAGTCTTTTTGAACAAATAGGGCGACAACAAAAGGGATCGCAATAATAGTCGCGACAACAACGAGAATTTTTCTAAGCATTATTATTATCCTCAAGTATACATAGAGTTATATGTCCGTCTTTAAGGCTTAATTGCCAAAAAGTAATCTCCTCAGTATACCGACTAACAGCTGGCTAACAATAAAAAATTAACATTGAATTAACAGTATTATCTCATTAAACATACAGCTAACGTTGCGCCAACAGCGAGTGCTAGAAATGCGCGAGCATGAGTAGAGGCCTATTATAAATAACAAAAACTAGCCTACGTTATATCCACAGATCATTTAACGCCGTTCGATCCCTATCTGTCTCACCCGTATTAACTACACCTCGAGGTTCGATAATCATGATTTTACATTCTTCATTCGCCATTGGCTTATGCTCAACACCTTTAGGAATAACAAACATTTCCCCTGCCTGAAGTGTGATGTTCTGATCGCGAAAAGCAATCTGCAACGTTCCCTCCATTACAATAAACACTTCGTCAGTATCGGCATGTTGATGCCAAACAAACTCACCCTCGACCTTAACCAATTTAAATTGATAGTCATTCATTTCCGCAATCACACGAGGAGACCAATGCTGATTGAACAAAGAAAACTTGTCATTGAAATTAATCACTTTCGTTTGCATAGAAACGTCCCTAATAAATGGTCATTATGGTTATGGTTATGATTTGAGTTTTGATTCTGATTTTGGTTCTGGTGAATAAGTTTCGACGGGATCGATATTAAATTGTTGCGCCAATTTAGACATACATGACTGACAAACACATTGGTCATTCGGCAAATCAACCAAAGCAGATGCCGCTTTGTATTGTGCAATGACCGATGGCATATCTAACGCTTGCTCAGCACACCAGCATGCATCAATGGCTAATCCTTGCTCCATCGCACAACCGTTAGCTTGCTGGCAAAGTGGGCACGATTGTGCTGCTGAAGTAAATAATGTCATTGCCTAACCTATATGGTGATAATGATAAATGAATATACTGACATTTATCATTATGCTCAATGAGCGCTATGCGCGTTACATTTCTGAAAATGCATTAACAACCAATAAAAATACCCACTAAGCGTTAACTTAATGGGTATAACAAACAAAATTTAATGGTGAATACAGAGTAAATATGATTACTTCAGATTATTATTAAGCGGGAAAACCGGATACGAAGCGGTTCCCAAAACAGGCTTACCGGCAACGGATTGGCCATAATATCCTTGGTGTTGATGGTAGGTTGCTTGAGTCTTACTTACATCACCGTTAAAGCGAGGATCTTGTGGGCGATCATACGAATTTAGGTAAGCAGCCACATCCCAAGCTTGCTGAACCGTTAATTGCACACTTTTGCCCAACGGCATATTTTCATAAATAAAGTCAGCTGCGGTATTTACCCTATGCATACCTGCGCCCCAATTATAGCTTTGAGCTCCCCACAATGGCGGCAATGCAGTAACACCAGCAATCACTTGCCCTTGGCCATCTTCACCATGACATACTTGGCAATGTGCTTGATAAACTGCCTGACCACGTTCAGGAGAATAGGCCAATTCAGGCTGAGCTGTTTTCGGATAACCGCGTCCAGGAAGCTGGCTTAATGCTGCTGTATCCAAATGTTTAGCAATAGCTGCTGGTATTGGGAAATCATCCCGTTTACCACCTTTAACTAACTCCGCATCAGACAATTCAGGCACTGGGCCTGCAATCTTGTATTGATCCATTAATCCGCTCATACCTAACCAATAAGAGTACGCCGATATTGCCACTAGCTCAGGAGAGTTTTCCGCCGGAGCTTTGCCGTTCATCGAATAGGTAAAACAACCTTGAATGCGCTCTTGAAAAGAGTTTACTTTATCGTTTTTCTTGCGATAAGCAGGGTAAGCAAAATATGCAGCCCATAACGGCGACGAATTAGCTTGCCGTCCTGAATTCATATGGCAGTTAACACAATTGAGCTCATTGCCAACGTACTTATCGCGCAGCTGTTGGGTGTTAACAAATAATTGATAACCTAAACGAACCTTGTCACCAAAATCCCCCTCGGGAATAGCCGTTAATGGCGCAGGCTGAAGATAAACGGCGTCAGCTTTTTTCTCCAGCGCAGGTAATGCAGCTTGGCGATCGGGTAGTGTCGTCGAAGACTCAGACGATTTTACTGCAGTTGGCTTCGCCGGAACTTCAGTCAATAATTCATCGGCCTGTAAAGGCAAGCTAAACAGAGCGCCAATGGTCAATAGCGATAATAATTTCATAGCCATGTCCTTATTTTATATTGGCAAAAAACTGAGATAACCCATCGATTTCGGCAGCCGTTAATTTCAGCGCAATATTGCCCATCATATTATCAGCATCACCTGTACGAGAGCCGTCTTGCCAGGCTAACAATTGGGTTTTAAGGTAACTGGCTTGCTGCCCCGCTAAACGAGGAAACTGCCCGCCCCCCACTCCAGACGGACCATGACAACTCACACAAGCTGGAATGGTTCGCGACCAATCACCTTGAAAGGCTAATGTTTCGGAGGGATCGCTAATGCCAACCTTGTCACCACGAAATTGTAGAGTAATGTCAGCAACCGGTTGCTGACTAAAATATTGCGCCACTACAGCAATATTATCTCCCTGCACTGTTGCAGCCATTGCTAACATGGTTGGGTTTTGACGTTTACCTGCATGAAATAACGCAAGTTGATTGCTGATGTAGTCGGCAGATAAGCCTGCTAAACGAGGGCCAATAATGTCGATACCTTGACCTTGTGCACCGTGGCAAGAAGTACACAGTTGAGCCGCGGCTGGAACCGCCAGTTGTGGGGAAGTTGTTTCTGCAGCTTCTGCTGTCATAACAGTCAACATCGTTATGCCAGCCAATGCAGCGAGCTTGTAAAAGGATGTTTTCATCATCACACCTCTTTAGTCATTCGTGATTGGTTATTGTCATACCACCATAGGCTAAATATATTAAGAAAAGAATACGGCAAACGTCGAATATTTAAACAAAAACCCCGTTAATGGTTTCATTAACGGGGTTTTTGAATTGAGTAAACTTTACACTGTACTACTTTGGACGCACACCTAATGTATGGCAAATGGCATAGGTTAATTCTGCACGATTAAGGGTATAAAAATGGAAATCTTTAACGCCTTCACGCGATAATACTTTCACCATATCAATAGCCACGTTGGCACCCACTAACTGACGTGTTGCTGGGTCGTCATCTAAACCTTCAAATTGGCGGTGTAACCAATGTGGAATAGCGACATTGGTCATGTCTGCAAAACGCTTAGTCTGTTTAAAGTTAGTCACAGGTAAGATGCCTGGAATAATTTCAACATCGATACCGGCGGTAACGCAGCGGTCACGAAAACGTAAGTAAGATTCAACATCAAAGAAAAACTGAGTAATGGCGCGATTAGCACCCGCATCAATCTTTTTCTTTAAGTTGATTAAATCTGCTTGAGCATTACGCGCATCTGGATGTACTTCAGGGTAAGCCGCAACCGAAATATCAAAGTCGGCCACTGAGCGCAGTAAACGCACTAAATCATTGGCAAATCGAGTGGGTTTTGGGCTACCGTCAGGTAAATCACCGCGTAATGCCACGATGTCTCTAATACCGGAATTCCAATAATGCTTTGCCAGTTCAACTAATTCTTCATCACTCGCATCAACCAAGGTTAAATGCGGCGCAGCGAGCAAGTTAGTTTCTTTCTGGATACGTTCAATCACGCTATGAGTACGGTCACGTACGCCTGAATTGGCACCGTATGTTACTGATACAAACTTAGGGTTCAATGGTTCTAAACGACGAATAGAGTTCCACAAAATCTCTTCCATTGCTGGGGTTGAAGGCGGAAAAAACTCAAAAGACACATTAATATCATTCAGCTCAGACAAGCTCTGATTTAACGACTGGGCATGTTGTGCATGATGAAAAGCCATAATGTATTCCTTTAACTTCTGTAAAACTTAGGAGTCTATACCAATCAGCTAACATGATTTATTTAACCTAAACCATTTAGCCGTTTGGACGTCTATATGTCCATATACTAGTTTAACTGCATACTAAGTCAAGCTAAAAAACCACCAATTAACTAATTTGTAGCAATCGCATTAACGCTAGGCCTAAATAATAGGTTATAGAAAACTGCTTGAATCAGTTTTTTGTTCAACTGCCTGCAGGCTTTTTGTTCATCAGCCTGCAGAAAGTGTCATTTGATAATGTTCAAATCGTTTTGATCAAAAGTGTCAGCACTCGGGCTCTAAACAAGATTATGAGGAATGAGTGCAAAAATAGGGGGTGATATTCAGTAGATGTAATGACTCCTCCCCCCCCAAATTATCAAGTTGCATAATGTTTAGTTTTATTAGCAATTGCTTTTATTTGCGAACTGGATCGACTTTTATAAAACCTAACTGCCTAAATCAGGTTTATTGTGCTAAATTTAGAACTCACCGTTCTAGATTTTTTATCTTTTGAGAGGCAACCATGGCGCATCGTTGGCAAATTGCAATTTCTGCTGGTTTATTAGCTGCTGTTTGGGCTGGTCTAGCTGATGTATTCCATCTTGTGACATGGGTCGGCTTTCTGGGCTGCAGTACCTTTTTTGCTCAAACTGATATGAGCGCTAAGGGCATGATGATAGCGATGATGACCAATCTTTCCGGTGTATTCTGGGGCTGGTTAATTATTGCAGGCAGCGACGTATTTGGTTCGCCCATGATCAGCTATGCACTAACAGGCATTGTCACCGCATTTATGTGCTTACAAGCCAGTAATAAAAACTTCGCCTTTATTCCCGGCACCTTTATCGGTTGTTGTATCACATTTGCGTTAAATGCAGATCTAGCCGCTATCATTCCGCCACTTATTATCGGCGCCGCACTCGGTTACAGCATGAGCCTACTCACAGGCCTCTTAATAACGCTAACGGATAAAACCACTGAATCATTAAAAGATGACGCGGTAGAAGAAGCCTAAACACCCAAGGGCTTAGATTGTGTCAGCTTAGGGTTAACTAACAGCGTCCAAGTTTTTAGCTTTCTGAGTAGCTAAATTTATTTAACTCAGCTCTCACGAGGATTTAACAGATAAACAAATAAGTTTGTGGATTTAAATTTGGCCGCTAAAGCAGTCAAATTATTTATCTTCATAAATTGCCATCCTATTAACTGGCGTAGACTCAAATATGTTTGGCATCAAATTGCTGAACCAATTCGATTGCATGTTCAATTCTTGTTACGAAAGCTATCTCATCTTTTTCATAATACTCAATGAATACGCCAGCTAAATAATATTCATTTATTTTATTTTTATTTGGAATAAACCAATAAGGTCCACCACTACAACCTCGAGGATGAAGTGTTTTTTGACCTTTTATTTTTTTAGACCAATGAATAGGGTAATGGGAACCAGCCTCTTTATTGAACTTAGAAAAGTTGCAGTTTTGAAAGAAATTAAACGAGTATGTCCATAACGCACCAGAAAAATGTTTAGTTTGATTATTAAGGCACTTTGCTGTTTTATTTTTTGATGATGGAAAACCTTGTAATATTTGCATATCCACATTTAAAAAAGACTTATTTAAAGTTGTTTTATTAGTTGGAATTGCTAATTTTTGACACTGTTCGTAATTATCATTTTCAGGGTTAATTTGAATTGCAGCTAAATCAAATTGACTATCTGCTACTTCGCTTTCTGAATTCACGGTTCTCTTGGATCCCGCTAACGACAGTTGAAACATTTCGGTATGTATTGCGATAATAAAGTGGCTCTTCGCAGATTGGATTGCATCTATGACATGGGATGCTGTGATAAAGTATATGCCTAGATTGTACTCAAGGAAAAAGCCAGTCCCTTCCATTTCTGGACGATTAAACTTATCTAAGCAGAAAATAGGAACAACATAGCTATCAAGAAGCTCTCCGGCTTCTTTCAATATTTCCCCATAATTCTCATAAGATTCTACATCGCCCATTGAAAATTCCTTGACAGATAATATTTTAGTATTGATATGATACGTTGTTTGCATCGCATCAATAGCTTGTTGGATTAAGCAACTGTCACATCCACATTAATCGGTAACTCTATCTTTAGTTTAAATACTATAGGAATTAGTTTTCTATGATAGTTGTTCCTGTATAGCACGTCGGTTAATCATTTGTTCTAATTATAACTTTCAGGCTCAATAACATTGAGGTCGTTGAAGAAAATAGCGTGAATCCAGACATGGATGTCTGGTTAGCTTTCGAGGGGAAGGGACGCCCCATCGGAAGCGTTAGCATTTTCACTCTTTATTAATAAAGTGGGCCGAGGCTGGATTAAAACGAAGTTAAAAGCTGAATCAATTTCCGTCGCGACCTTTTCGCTTCTCAGAAAATGTTGCCGGAACGCTGAGGGTTTGCAAAGGGGTACAAGCGTTTTACCCCTTTGATCTGGTGTGGGCGAAGCGCCACGACGTTAGTGGCCGCAGGTCATAAAGCAATAAGGCCATAAAACGAGATTCCAGCTCATAAACATTCCCGAGATGACATAGAAAAGACCATTAATAATGGTCTTTTTTAACAAAACTACTCTTGCAACAGGTCTTTGCAGATATGCACTAAATCCGACTGCACCGCAGCGGCCGTCACCTCACGCCCTGCCCCTGGGCCGCGAATAATCAAAGGATTGCCTTGATAAAAAGCACTGCGAATAACAAACACATTATCGCCTGGGGTTAAATTGGCATAAGGATGATTATTATCAACCCACTGCAAACTCACTTCAGCCTGTAACTTGCCTTCCACTTTATCCAGCGAAGCCACATAACGTAGCACCTTGTTCTGTTCAGCCGCAGCTATATACTGCTGCAACAAATCATTATCTAACTCACTAATGCGCGCTAAAAAGTCTTCAAGTGATAACTCTGCTAAAGCTTGAGGCACCAATGAGTTGAGACTAATATCGTCTAGCTCTACCGCTAAACCTATCTCGCGAGCTAAGATTAACAACTTACGTTGCATATCGCGGCCAGATAAATCATCACGCGGATCGGGTTCTGTAATGCCTAAACTGCGAGCATGTAGCACTAATTCTGAGAACGGCTTGCTGCCATCATAATTTTCGAACAACCAACATAACGTGCCAGAAAAAATACCACCGACAGCTTCAATGGTGTCACCACTATTACGTAAGTCATTTAACGCATGTTGAATAGGCAAACCTGCGCCACAGCTGGCGTTATAACGCCAAAATAAGCGCCGATTACTCAGCTGCTGCTTTAATTCACGATAAAATGGCAATGGCCCTGAACCGGCTAATTTATTGGCACTCACCACATGAATACCACGGGCAAATAGCTCAGGATATTGTAAGGTTAAGGCGGCACTAGCACTGATATCTAAGGCGACAATTTCATCGCATGATAACTGCGCTAATTGATCAAACAGTTGATCATAATCCCATTCAATGCCTTGCTGTTGATAATCTTGCTGCCATTGTTCAAGGTTAATTCCGTCGTTAGAAATTAATGCTTTTTTCGAACCAACTAAACCAACGAGCTCAACAGAGGCTTCAAGTTCATGGTCTAATGCTGGACTGGCGCGTTTAAATAAATCAATCCACGCCTCACCAATATTACCCACTCCCAGCAATAACACTCCAATACGCATTCTTGGCCCTGCACAACGACGATGTACTTTTTGGGTCAATAAACTCACTTGAGCTTGCGGTACTAAGGTAACTAAACTTAATGCATCTTGATAAATCGGTTTGGCATCACGGCTGAGTAACCGGGCAAAACTGCGTCTAAAGTGATGAGCATCGGCACTGACTAATGCCACTAGGCCTAAGTCAGTTTGGGCACTCAATTCTTCAATCAAAAATTCACTGCTGTATTGGTTAAGCAAAGCTTGCACTTGTTTTTGGCTTTCAAGCGTTAACGCCAACTCAAACTTATGTTGTGCTAGCGACCAATAAGCTAACGGCGTGATACCTGCTTTATCCAAAATAGTCAGTAATGGGTCAATCTCTGCGTTCATTTTAAAACTAAACAACACTACTTCATTTAAGTTAGTCACGACTGGCGCACTCGCAGATGAACTCAGTGGCGCAATTAAGGTGAAGTCGGTGTGCGAAGCATAACTTGAGCGTACCGCTAAACTCACTTTAGTATTAAACAGTGGCTGTAAGGTACGAGAATGCAGTACCGGAGAGCCTAAACGCGCTAAGCGATCGGCTTCTGCTAGTGACATACTCTTGAGTAATTTGGCATCATTAATTTTATTAGGGTCGGCGTTAAATACCCCTTCAACGTCGGTCCAAATGGTCACACGTTCGATGTCTGCTAAGCTGGCTATCAAGGTGGCACTAAAATCTGAACCATTACGGCCCAGTAGTAAGGTATCGCCGTGACGGTTTGCACATATAAAGCCGGTGATCACTAAACGCTCTTGCGGGTGCAAGGCTAATAAGGCTTGTACCTTGTCACGAGACTCAGCGACTAAAATATTGGGTACGGCACCTTCATCGGCAACCAAAATAGAGCACGCATCGACATGAGTCGCTGCCACGCCCATTTCTCGTAACAAAGCAGCCATCAAACGCGCTGACCAACGTTCACCAAAACTCACCACTTGGTTTAATTGGTAATCGTTACGTTGCTCTAAAGATAATAAGCTGACTAACTGAGATTTGTCGGTAGACAAACGTTCGCGTAAATCACGCGCTTGCTCGTTTGACAATAATTGTTCAATTAACGTCTGCTGGTAGCTGATCAGAATTTGCAGCTCTTCTTGCCACAACTGACCACTGTCACGCAGGCTCAATAATTTGTATAAGAAGTTAGTCGTCTTTCCGGCGGCGGATACCACAACTAAATCATCACTCTGACCATGCGTAAGTAAAATATGTGCAACACGGCGATAGCAATCTGCATCCGCTAAACTTGAACCACCAAACTTATGTAAATGACTTCGCGTCATTACTGACTCCTTAAACAACTACGACTTTTATTGCGACTGCTAGACTTCTATTTTGAAACCAATAGTGTTGCAAGTGCATGTTTTACTATTTTACCCAATTTGGGCCAAACCACAGCTAACTTAAACTCGAATTAAGCTGATTTTATCGCAGCAACAGCTGCTAGGCCTGCTTGAATATCGGCCAAGAGGTCATCTGCATCTTCAATACCGACAGATAGTCTCAATAAAGTCTCTTTAATACCAGCCTCTTGCCTTGCTTGTGGGTCCATTGCTCTATGGGTCATAGTGGCCGGAACGGCGACTAAACTTTCCACCCCGCCTAAACTTTCGGCAACACTAAACAACGACAGCGCCTTTAAAAATGCCACCACTTCCGCTTCGCCGCCGATTAACTCAAAACTTAACATAGCACCAAAGCCTTGTTGTTGTTTTGCCGCAATTTCGTGACCTGGATGGTCTTTTAAACCCGGATAATAGACCTTTGCCACTACATCACTGGCGTTGAGTAACTCAACAATCTTTTGTGCGTTACGTTGATGCTCACGAATTCGTACCGCTAAAGTACGTAAGCCTCGCAAGGTTAAATAACTGTCAAATGCTGAACCCGTAAGCCCAAGAGTATTTGACCACCAATGTAACAACTCACCCAATTCAGGATCTTTAGCCACTACAGCCCCACCAACTACATCACTGTGACCATTAATGTATTTGGTGGTTGAGTGGATCACAATGTCTGCACCCAATAACAATGGCTGCTGTAATATTGGCGATAAAAAAGTGTTGTCTGCTGTGACTAACGCGCCAACGTCATGGCAAGCTTGGCTAATGGCAGCAATGTCGACCACGCGCAATAAAGGATTCGATGGTGTTTCTAACCACACCATTTTCGGTTTTTGATCTATTGCTTTACTCAGCGCTTGCGTATCAGTTTGATCAACGACCAATAACTTAAATTGGCCTTTTTTGGCCAAGTTAGTAAATAAGCGATAACTGCCGCCATAACAATCGTGCGGCACAACCAATAAATCGTCTGGGCCAAGTAGGCTTGTCACCAATGTAATTGCAGCCATGCCAGTACAAGTCACAACACCAGTAGCGCCTTGCTCAAGTTTGGCGAGTGCGTCACCTAAAATACATCGAGTTGGATTACCCGAGCGGCTGTAATCAAACTCGCGCGGATTATTGTGGCCATCGAACGAATAATTGGTCGATAAATAAATCGGTGGCACGATAGCACCATGTTGTGTGTCTGTTTCAATACCTTGGCGAACGGCCAATGTGGCGCTTTTGTGCTTAGTCATGGTTGACTCCTAAAATTTCACAAACACACAAAGAGATGTCTAGACGTCCAAATTTACCTAAGAGATCACCATCCGTCAACCAAAATAGACGTTTAGACGTCTAAACATCAAGAAATCTATTTGCAATCGGGATTAAATAGTAGCAATAATTTGACTAGAGATTGTAACGGTTTAAAATCTGCAGCGTATTTATCGTTAAGGGTAAGTTAATGACTGAGTGGAATGGCGAATATATCAGCCCATATGCCGAACACGGCAAAAAGAATGAACAAGTAAAAAAAATTACGGTTTCTATCCCTTTAAAAGTATTAAAAGTTCTGACAGATGAACGGACGCGTCGCCAGATAAATAATCTGCGCCATGCAACTAACAGTGAACTGCTATGCGAAGCATTTTTGCATGCGTACACAGGTCAACCATTACCTCACGACGGTGATCTATCAAAAGATCAGCCTGATAGCATTCCAAGTGAAGCTAAAAAGTTAATGGATGATATGGGTATCGAGTGGGAAGAACTCGAATAATCCACAGGTTAGTGATTACTTCACAGACTTTGAAACTGCCCTTTTAAGAAGCAGTGATGTTTTAAAGAGAACTTATGATGTCATTTATCGATCCAACGACCTTGATACTGGCATCAATAATCGTGTTTTTTGGCGCGCTAACCCAAAGCTTAATTGGCTTTGGGTTAGCCGTTGTTGCAAGCCCTCTGCTGTATATTGTTAATCCTCAATTAGTGCCCGTCCCAATTATTGTTATGGGCTTTGCCATTTCTGCAATGACCTTATTTAGAGAGCGTGGTCACTTACAATTTAATGGTTTGCAATATGCTTTACTCGGGCGCATTCCAGGGGGATTTTTAGGCGCTGGATTATTACTGTTTGCACCACAAGCCATATTAGGCTTAGTGATTGCAGCCATTGTGTTTATTGCCGTTATTCTTAGCATTTTTCGCTTTACCGCCCCCATTAACCGCATCAGCTTATTTATCGCTGGAGTATTTTCGGGCATATTTGGCAATATTGCTGCCATCGGTGGTCCGCCAATGGCTATTTTGCTTGCAGGCCAAGACCCAAGCCAATTTAGAGCCGCTTTATCAGCCTTCTTTGTGTTTAGCTCATTAATAGCGTTAGCCATTTTAGCCATCGTCGGCTTAGTTGAAGTGAAGCATTTATGGCTATCACTGTTATTATTGCCTTCCGTCGTTGCTGGTTATCTTGTCTCGGGAAGACTAATTGGCCTCGTTGATAAAGATAAAACCCGGATAGCCACCTTAGTGTTATGTAGTATTAGTGCAACCGTGTTAGTGATTATGTCGACCAACACGTTAATGAGTTAATCTGCACCTGTAAACAAAACCAGCCATCAATGGGCTTGTTCGCTAATAATGATTAAAATCTTCCCCTTCTATTTATCAAGCAGTCTATTTCTCACCTAAAAACGCCATCAATAAGTATCAAAAAAACCACTTTTATCTCCTCTAGCAAAATCCTCGTCTTGGCGCAATAGATCCACATCACACTAGTTCATTAGATTTCTTTCAATTAACTTTTTTTCAATTAGATTTTTCTCATGGATATGATCTACTTCAAATTAACACTACCCACTTTTAGGTAACATTGTTTACAGCAAAGAAATAATCAAATGCTATTAACGCACTACCCTAATAAGCCCGGCAGAGGACTAAATGATGAACACTTATATTAAAGTTGGTATCGCAGTTGCCATGGCATTATCACTTGGCGCCCAAGTGATGGCCGCTGATGGTGGTAACCCTAAAAAAGGTAAGCACCTGTACAAAAAAGAATGTAAAGCCTGCCATAGCGCTAACAGTGAAGGCCCTGAACTCACCCCAATGACCAAAACCATGAGCCAATGGGATCGTTTTTTCACCCGTGATAAGCACAAAGCCAAACCTGCCGTTTTTGAAGCCTTATCAGAAAAAGACATAAAAGACATTCAACAGTTCTTATATGACCACGCCGCCGATTCAGACCAACCAGCTACCTGCGGCTAAATCATCAATGCTGAGTATCTTTTCGTTCTAAAAGAATCAGCCAATAAACCAAACGAAAAACTGTGAGGCTTAGCCTCAGGGATTCTGACACAAAAAATTTGCCAAATTGACCTTGTTAGTTGGCAAATAAAGGGGAGAAAGACCATGAGAACTCTCATCTCAATATTAGTGGCTAACGCGCTCTTTATGAGCGGCGCAAGCCTAGCAGCAGATACCGATGCACAAAAAATTGCCGACCTTAAACAGCAACTCGCTACTATTAATGAAGATCTTGATGATTTAAATTCACGAGTTGACAAAACCGAGCGCCACACAGCATTAGACAGAATTGCAATTACTGGTGATTTTAGAACTAAAGCACATTCATTACATTATCAAAACGTCACTTGGAACCCAGCCATGAACGTTAACTTTTCTGACTTTGGCGCTAAAGCCATGTCAGGAGTATTTGGCGATCCAAATAGTGCGACCTCACCGTTAGGTCAAATGATGATGGCAAACCCTGATTTAGCTAGCGCGTTTCAAAGCGGTATGCTTCAAGGCGTTATGCCAATGTTGTTAGGCCAAAAAACCCAACAAGACATTGATAACGATATATTTTACACCACTCGTTTACGTCTAAACATTGATGCCAAAGTGTGGGATAACGTCAGCTTTGCAGGACGCTTAACCATGTTTAAGAGCTGGGGAGACTCTGCTGGGGTTAAAGTATTCGACTCATGGAACTCATTCACAATGGACGGCACCAGTAGCGGTAGCACCAGTGGTGATGAGTTAAAAGTAGAGCGCGCCTATTTTAACTGGAAAGACATTAACGGCAGTGGCACTTACCTTTCTATCGGACGTCGCCCTTCAACGTACGGTCCACCAAATCATTATCGTGAAAATGAACTCAGAGGCGGCACGCCATCTGGTCACTTAGTCAATTTCAACTTTGATGGTCTTACCTTAGGTTACAACTTGGGTGATATCACTGGTATTGAAGGCCAAACAGTGCGTTTTTGCTACGGTCAGGGCTTTGAGTCACAGTACGGCAATGGCGAATTGTTTGGTGACATCATCACTAAAGATACCCACCTCGGCGGGTTTAATATCGACGTGATTAATGACGGTAACCATTTCTTACAGTTCACTTTATTCGGTGCTAAAGATGTCAATGATGGCTTTACGGGCACCATGGCATTCCCTACTCAACTGGCGGGTATCTTTGCCCCAACCATGTATCAAGACATGCAAAAGTTTGACAACTTTAACTTCGTCACCCGTGTACAACCTAGCGGTGTCATTGGTGATATGTACTTAGGTGGATTAGGTTATGCCTATGAAACCGATGACGACATGAAAATGTTTGCCTCATTAGGATGGACTCGTGCTGAACCTAACGGCAATGCAGGTTTATTCGGCGGCATGTTAAGCGATGCAATATTTGAAGCAGAGTTGAACAGCACTGGTACTGAAATCATTATGGTGCCAAAAGAAACTGTTGATAGCGACACCAAAGATGGTTACGGCATTTATGTAGGTATGCAAATTCCTGCACCATACGGCAAATTCGGTTTGGAATATAACTACGGTTCTAAATACTGGAGTCCCTTCACCCAAGCACAAGACGACCCAATCGGCAGTAAGTTAGCCACTCGCGGCCATGTTGCTGAAGCCTATTATATCTTTGATATTAATCCAAAAATGTTTATCAAGTTAGCTGGTTTGTATTACGACTATGAATATACCGGAAGTGGCTCACCAGTAGGTGCACCGATGAAGGTTGACGATGTGATTGCCGGTAGCGCGTACTCAATGTTGCCCGTTGTTGACACAGCCTATGACGTCAATGCCTCACTGACCGTTAACTTCTAACGCTAACTTAACCTTCTAACTTGGCCCCCCTGAGCACAAGCTCAGGGGTAAGGACAAACATCATGAAACTATTATCAGCACTGGCTGTATTACTGTTATTAAGCAGTAGCGCACAGGGTGCCTTTAACCACAAAGAGGCGCTGAAAGGGCCTTTTGCTAATGGCCCTGAAGTGACGACACAATGCTTAACCTGCCATAAAGAACATGCTGAAGAGTTTATGAAATCTTCACATTGGACTTGGGAGTTAGAGCAAAAACTACCTGACCGCACAGTAATGCGCGGTAAAAAGAACAGTATTAATAACTTTTGTGTATCGATATCGGGTAACGAACCACGCTGTACCAGTTGTCATGCCGGTTATGGTTGGAAAGACTCTACATTTGATTTTAAAGACATGACCAAAGTCGATTGCTTAGTCTGTCACGACACCACAGGGACTTACATTAAAGATCCTGCAGGTGCAGGCGAGGCCTTAGCAAGAGTCAATTTAGCCAATGTTGCCCAAAATGTAGGTGCACCCGTGCGTGACAATTGCGGCAGTTGCCACTTTTACGGGGGCGGCGGTGATGCGGTTAAACACGGCGATTTAGACTCATCAATGTCTTATCCAGACAAAGCGACCGATGTCCACATGGACACCGATGGAAATGACTTCCAGTGTCAAACTTGTCACATTACTGAAAATCATCAAATTACCGGTAACTCGATGGGCGTATCACCTGGTGGGGAAAACAAAATTGGCTGTGTAAACTGCCATGATGCTGCGCCTCATAAAAATGCAAAGCTTAATACCCACTCGGAAACGGTAGCATGTCAAACTTGTCATATACCATCATTTGCTAAAAATGAACCCACCAAAATGCGTTGGGATTGGTCACAGGCAGGACAAGATCTTCCGGAAACCACAGACCAATACGGCAAGCACACCTTTATGAAAAAGAAAGGCAGCTTTATTTGGCAAAAAGACGTTAAACCACAATATGCCTGGTTTAATGGCCGCGCCGATGCGTATATGGCTGGCGACAAAATGGACCCCACTAAAACGGTTAAATTGGCTTATCCATTAGGTGATATTCGCGACCCTAAAGCTAAAATCTATCCATTTAAAGTGCACACGGGTAAGCAAATCTATGATGCTAAACTTAATATTCTAATAACCCCTAAAACGTACGGTGAAGGCGGTTACTGGGATAAGTTTGATTGGGACTTAGCTGCTAAATTAGGCATGGAAGCTAACCCAACCATGGTAGAAAAAGGACTCAAATACAGTGGTCAGCATGGCTTTGTTGAAACCGAAATGTGGTGGCGCATCAACCACATGGTGTCACCAAAAGACAAGGCACTACAGTGTAATGACTGCCACAACAAAGGCGAGCGTTTAGACTGGAAAGCCCTTGGTTATGATGGCGACCCAATGAAAAATCGTAAAGGTGTAAAACACACTAAAGCTGACTAATACTCAGATAAGCTCACTGCAACAGCAATTAGCTGATACAAAAAAACCGCTATCGACTTTACGATGGCGGTTTTTTATTCGCTAAATAACCAACTAAAAATCCAAACCTTGGCATTGAAAATCTTGTTCAATAGCACTGATGGGATCGGTAAACCGTAACCGTTTAGCCAACAACTGCAACGGCTTATCAAAGTTGTCCGGCCCTTTAGGCTGTAACACTGGATAAAAGCGGTCGTGTAAAATAGGCATGCCTAAACTTTGCATATGTACCCGTAATTGATGAGTTTTACCGGTAATCGGACTTAACTCAAACAAGCCAAAACCATTTTTTACCACCACTAAACTGATTTCAGAATGGCTATTCGCCTCGCCTTCAACCACCTGCATGGTAAAGCTTGGATTTGCCGCCACAATACGATTTTTAACCGTCCAATGAATAGGCAGAATACAAGTATTATCGGCTAATTCACTCAGCAACGTAGGCGTTAATTTAGCGATGGCTTGATAATCTTTAGTGATCTTGTCATCTAAAAACAGCTGATGATATGCATGGCGTGTTTGCGGATTGAGCGTCATTAACATCACCCCAGCCGTATCTTTATCGAGCCTGTGCGCCGGTGCGACCGTATCTATTTGAGTGGCGATACGTAAGCGATGCACTAAACATTCATTAACGTAATTTCCGCCTGGGGTAACGGGTAAAAAATGCGGTTTATAAACAACAATAGTGTCGTTATCTTGATACAACACCTGTTCAGCAAAAGGCACTTTCGTTTCGGCCAGTACTTCGCGGTAATAATACACTTTCGCAGTGGCTTGATAGGCACTTTCTGCGGTAATTAATTCACCATTTTGCCAATGCACTTTGCCATCGTTAATCCGTTGCAGCCATACACTGGGATCGATTTGCTTGAAATGATCGATCAAAAAATCAACTACCGTGCGGTATTGCTTGCCAGCTAATTCATTAGCACGCGGCAACACAATATACGAAGGCTGCGCGGCAATGGCAGCGTTTGATGTTTGGGAGGAATACTGAGGGTGATCCGCGGTGTAATTTGAAGAATTAGGCATAAATAACTTGGCTACATAAAGATAATGATAAGGTTTAAAGCGAGAAGGCATCTTATCAGGCTAGGCCGAAAATGTATCTTGATTATCTCGATGCAGATTACACAATATTTGGCTTATACATCCAAATGAGATTTTAGCAATTGCAACACAAAATCCATGGTTTTATGACAATTAGGTTGCTCAACTAAAACCAATTTATCACGGTTATACATAGGTAAAACCTCTAACCAACGCTGACTTACCCAAGCGGCATCTTCTAAATGAGTTTGTGAATACAATCCCAGTAAATCTGGATTCACTTGATAAAATTGTTCAAGTGCGGCGCTGATAATTTCAAACTCACCCGCAATGGGTTCATGACACCAATTAGCACAAGGGAGCGCACGAGCAATCCAACAACCATCTCGTTTTTGCGCCGCAGATAAAATTTTAAGACGCTGTGATCCCTCAACAACAATACTTAATGAACCATCTTCTAACTGATTAAAATCAATAATATTGCATTGGGTTGCCGTAATATAACAAGGCAGTTCGCTATTCACTTTCAATGGCGCAAATGCTAAATCATAGTGACCTTTTAGCACGTCGGCAACCATGGCTAAATCACTCGGTGCTACGACTCTAATTTCAAGTCTTCCACCGGGTAATAGCACTGCATCTTGAATAAGTAATGCCACTTCTTTTGTTTGCATAACAGCCTCCTACACCATCGGTGAAGTTACTGAACCAAAGTCAACTCAATGAAACAAGTGTAGCAGTGGTTAATTATTCAACAACTTAAGCAGCATAATATAATGCTTACTACCGACATAACCACCCGGTTTCACTACGCCCTACTTCAATAGACCTTGTTCAATACGACTATCTTTCAAAAAAAGTACAAAAAACACTCAACTTATTGAAATCTTATAAACGCTCAATGCGATCCATAATGGTGCCAGAAGCGACAATCTCAGCAAATTCGTCCGCTAAAACTTGGCTTTGTTGTACGCTTTGCTGCCAGTAGGCAATCCGGCTTTCAGTATCTAAATTTTTAAAGTCTTCACGGTCAGGAATTTTACTAAACGGTAAACTCGCAATAAATTGCTTACTCGGCGCTAAAATTAATCCATTGTGGTAATTCGCTTTCGCTTTACGCCACAACAAGGATTTATCAAACCAACCTGGGCTCATGTACGGATAAAAGTGCGGATACAAACTTAACCCTGTGGCAGCGGGTAATGGCATATCAAAATGATAATCGGTTATGCCACCATCGTAGTAATGGCCTTTGGGTGAGCCCTGCAGATCTTTTACCGGATCGAGCAATAGCGGGATCGATCCTGTCGCTAATAATCCATGACGGATATTGCCTTGAGTTAGCTCAACATGTTTCGTCGGTAAATCTTTCAGGCGCCTAAATGGTGATGCGGCGTCTTTATGGCTTAAAATAACCCGTTCAAAGTGCCAACCTAAGCTTTTGCGATTGATCACATTACTGACTGCAGCCATCGACAATCCCACCATTAAGCCAAATTTGGCATGAATGCGATTTAAATGACGGGCACGGCAGGCCACCATATGATGACGAATTAATGGATTAGCAATAATATCAGCGCCTTGCTGCTCACCTAAAATGCCATCAACAATTTGTAATACTTGAGCACTGACTTGTTCACGAGTAGGCTTGTTATCGTAGTTTTGATGAATATAAAAATGCTCTAAACGTTCATAAGCCGCTAATGGGTCTTGTTGCGCCATACAAGCTAAACGCCACGCACCCGACGACGCGCCCATGGTATAAAGGGGATCTTCGCGACCCTGAAAAAACTCACTAAATAAATATTTATCTAAGCCTGCTATCGCCAGCCACTTAGGCCCGCCCGATGCAGCAAAGAGTTGAGTAAACAATGATTGTTCTAAGCCATTCGCTTCGAGTTGTTCGTAAGCCGTTGGTCCAGCAAGTAAACGTAATGCAGGCAATGTACAATCCTTCTTATATTTGTAATGCTGTTATCTTTGTAAAACTGTATGCTTTAGTACTAACACGCTAGCATATTTTTATGGTTCTTATCTTACGGAATTTTTATGATTGTTGATACTTTAGCAAATCGCCACCTATACACTCAACTTAGTCCGAGATTAGCCAAAGCATTAGCTCATCTCGCGGACACCGACTTTAGTCAGCTTGAAGTGGGTAATTATCCGCTTGAAGGCAAAGATATTTTCGTTATCGTCAATGACTATGAAACTAAACCTAAAGAAATCGAACCCTTTGAAGTTCATCAACAGTATATTGATGTGCAATATGTGGTTAGTGGTGAAGAAGAATTTGGCTATTTACCCTTAGCGAATCAAACGCCTTCTAAGCCTTATTTTGACAAGCATGACTATGCTGAATTCGACTATGAATCTAACAAAGATGACGCGGCGTTTATTCCGCTAAAAGCAGGCATGTTTGCACTATTTTTTCCTGGTGACATCCATATGCCTGGCACCAGCCCTACACCACAAAAAGTCCGTAAAGTGGTGATTAAGGTAAGGGTATAACAATACCATCTTAAAAAATGCCAAATACTCAGTCCTACTGCTGAATTATTAGCAATAAATCGCTATTTGAAAGAAGTCTGCTAAAGTTAATTCGAGCACAAGAAGCACCTCGACAGAGCACTTGAGATAGTCTCAATAGAATACTGAAAAGATACTTCAATAGCGTTGTTATACCCAAGCTAAAGACAAATATACACTTACCCTGTGTAAATAGAAAAGCCCCGAGACTCTCCGCTCGGGGCCTTTTTTTGTCAATTGAACACGTATATCATCATTGAAAACACTCATATGGTAAGTTGAACCGTTGAAGTGGTATTTTTTAATGCGATGAAGATCAATCCTTGTTAAAATCATGGCAACTTTATAGGAGAGTCTTTCAATGGCAATGTATGTAGTGGGTCACAAGATCCCTGATTCAGATTCAATTTGTGGTGCTATAGCATTAGCATATTTAAAAAACCAAATCGGTGAACCGGCAATTGCAGCCCGTTTAGGCGAGTTATCACCAGAAACTGCATTTATTTTAGAAAAATTTGGTTTTGAAGCACCAGAATACAAAACCAGTTACGCTGGTGAAGAAGTCTATATTGTTGACCATTCAGAAATCACTCAAGCACCGGATGATATCGCTCAAGCGACTATTGTCGGTATTGTAGATCACCATAAATTAGGCGACCTAACCACTTCTACTCCGCTAGAATGTTGGATCCGCCCAGTAGGTTGCAGCAACACCGTCATTAAAATGATGTTCGATTTCTACCAGGTAGAAATTCCAGCAAACATCGCTGGTATCATGATGTGCGCTATTTTAAGTGACACGGTAATTTTTAAATCACCTACCTGTACCACTGCCGATATCCGTTGCGTTGAAGCGTTAGCTAAAATCGCCGGCGTAGAAGACTTTAAAGAACTCGGCATGGACATGTTTAAAGTGAAATCAGCAGTAGAAGGTACGCCAGCGCGTGACCTTGTTATGCGTGACTTTAAAGACTTCAACATGAACGGTAACCTAGTGGGTATTGGCCAATTAGAAGTTATCGATTTGTCTGTATTTGACGACATCAAAGCTGACCTAGAAGCTGATATTGCTAAATTGAAAGTTGAAGGCAATCGTCACAGCGTATTATTGCTGCTAACCGATATCATGAAAGAAGGTTCAGAAATGTTAGTTGTTTCTGATTCAGCAGACTTAACCGAGCGCGCTTACGGTAAACCTACCGTTGATGGTCGCGTGTGGTTAGACGGCGTATTAAGCCGTAAAAAACAAGTTGTACCTGCACTGCAAGATGCCTTTGCAAAGTAACTCGTTGTAAACATCTCAAATAAAGAAAAAGCTGAATCAATTGATTCAGCTTTTTTTATGTCTAAATACATCTTATTGGCATGATTAACACACCAAACTCATACTGGTATATCACAACCCCATAGCTCAATGGAGGGCTGCTCAGTGGTAGGCTCACCCACCCAATAACTCATAGAATGGCATTGTTGCCCAGCCTGAGTCGATGACACACATAGCTGATAATCGCCTGCTTCTGGCGTGCGGCCCAACTTTAGCATTGGCAAAATAGGTAAATGTGGGTTGTAGTGCCAACTGCCATCTTTTAACACCGCATCGGCAGGGATTTCCATCCCTGCGCCACTGCCTTTTACCCTTGCTTGTTCTAAAATAAAACCCTGGTTAGTTAAGCGATAATCTTCGGCCCAACGAATTTTTTCAATTGTGTGAGTCCAAGATAATGTCATTTGCTCAGCAGGCACTTGTGCCCATATTGTCCCCGCTATCCCTAAACATAAACCGAGCATTATTCGCCCTGCGCTAAACGTTTAAGCTTACGTGCACGCCATACGTGGTGCAAAATAAACAACAGTGCCAAACCAAAGCCTAACTCATCACTTAGCGGTGTCGCCATAATCAAACTGCCACCAGCAATAAAGCCTAAAACACGTTCCCACCAATAAAGGTTTTGTAATAAGTAACCGGTAAATATCACGCCCCAAATTCCTATAGCAACCGTCGCTTTAAGGACCACATAAATCGTTTCTAGCACACCACCACTTTGGAGCATTAACGCAGGATCGTACACCGCCATAAACGGAATAATAAACCCAGCAATGGCAATGCGAATGGCCCATAAACTGATTTTTAAGCCTTTCTCTTTAGCGATTGGCGCCGCGGCGAAACACGCCAGGGCAACAGGAGGAGTCAGGTCTGCCATAATGCCAAAATAAAACACGAACATGTGCGACACAATTAACGGTACGCCTAAATCCAATAACGCTGGCGCAGCAATTGAGCTGGTAATAATGTAGTTAGGAATAGTCGGGATCCCCATACCTAAAACCAAACACGTCACCATCGTCAGCACTAAAGACAAAAATAAGTTATCTTGGCCGACAGCCAGAATATAGCCGGCAAACGTTGAAGCAATACCGGTCAGTGACACCACACCAATAATCACGCCTACTAGCGCACAAGCAATCCCTACAGGTACCGCATGGCGCGCACCTTCAACTAATGCGTGCACACATAATGTGAGGGTTTCTTTACCACCTTTAACAAACCAACAAATCACCACTAGCATAGCGATAACGCCAAACATCACCCCAATGCCTAACTGGAAAAAACCTGCGCATATCACCCCTAATGCTATCCAAAAAGCAAACCGCATAGCAGCTGATGATAGATTGAGAATAATGGCAGAACCTAAAATCACAATCGCAGTCAGCGCTAAGCCAACCATGCCAGAAAACAGCGGTGTACGACCGGAAAACAGCAAGCCAATCAGAATAAATAATGGGATGAGTAAGTACCAACGCAACTTAATTGCTGCCCACGGATCTGGACATTGGTCTTTGGGTAAGCCGGATAAATTGGCGCGTTTAGCTTCTAAATGCACCATCCAGAACACCGAACAAAAATACAATACTGCGGGGATCATCGCCGCTTTAGCAATTTCAATAAATGGCACATTAATGGTTTCTGCCATAATAAAGGCTACGGCGCCCATAATCGGCGGCATAATTTGGCTGCCCATACTGGATGTGGCTTCTACCCCCCCCGCAAAAGCAGACCGATAACCAAAGCGCTTCATTAACGGAATGGTGAACTGGCCAGTGGTGACCACATTGGCAACCCCCGAACCGGTAATGGTGCCCATAAGTGCTGAAGACACTACCGACACTTTTGCAGGCCCACCCACTTTATGACCAAATAAGCCCATAGCAAAGTCGGTAAATAAGCGGATCATGCCTGCTTGCTCTAAAAAGGCACCAAACAGAATAAACAAGAAAATATAGGTCGCAGATACATAGGTTGGCGTGCCGTATAAGCCTTCGGTACCAAAGGCCAACTGGTTAACTATTTGGTCGAAACCATAACCTCGATGCATCAATTCACCGGGTAAATACTCACCAAATAAACCATAGACCAGAAAAATGCCGCAAATGATCGGCAATGCAATTCCCATCACTCGTCTTGCGGCTTCAAACACTAAAGCCACCAATACCACACCAATAATCATGTCATTTTGGGTTAAGTCACCAGAACGTTGAATTAAGTCGGCTTCAAATACCCATTGATAAACCGCGGTAGCCATACCCGCTAAACCGAGTAGCCACGCCAAAGGTTGCCATGGCTGGCTCTTGCCCATACCTGGATAGCTAATAAACACCACTAATAATAAAAAACCCACGTGCACGGCGCGTAATACTTGTGTCGAAACTGGATGAAATGCCGCGGTGGTAATTTGGAAAATAGAAAAAATCAATGCTACTGCAAACAAGGCTTTTGGCCAGTTGCGAGTATCGGCACTTAAGCCTTGCTCTGGTTCGTTAATTTGGGTTGGATCGCTCATGGTATGCCTCGACACTTACTACAACTAATAACCTCAGCTCAGAAAAATGAGTCAATTAACAATGACGTTGACTCAATCAGTCATTTTTTATCTAAAACAGACGTTAGCAAATATGGTTGAAAGACAGAAATAAACAAGCGCTTGCTGGAGTTAACCCAACAAGCGCTAATCAAATGACTAACAATTTATAGCGCATTCACTTCTTTGTAATAACGTTCTGCACCAGGGTGCAGTGGGATCGGCAGATCTTTGGCCGCAGTAGCTAAACTGATAGCCTTAGCAGCTGAGTGAGCGGTACCTAAACGGTCTAGGTTTTCAAACATTAGTTTGGTCATTTGATATGCCACTTCATCAGACACCTTGCTGTGGCTTACCAACAAGTTTTGAATCGCAACAGTACTCACATCTTCTGTTTGACCTTCGTAAGTATTGGCCGTAATCACTCCAACTTGATAAGCAGGATTATTAATTTTAGCGACAACATCCGCAGGGATAGCGACAAAGTTGATATCCATTGTTGCGGCTAAATCACGAATCGCTGCCATACCTAAACCAGACGATTGTAAAGTCGCATCCAATTGGCGGTTTTTAATCAGCTCAACAGATTCGGCATAAGGTAGAAACTCCACTTTACCCATGTCGTCGTAACTTAGCCCTGCTGCTGCAAAAATGGCACGCGCGTTGAGTTCAGTTCCTGATTTAGGTGCCCCAACAGAAATACGCTTGCCCTTTAAATCTGCAAGGCTATTAATACCAGCATCTTTATTGGCAACAATTTGAATATAATTAGAATAGGTTGACGCAATAACACGTAAGTTTTTAAGCGGTGCTTTAAAACCAGCGTCTTGATCACCTTCCCACGCTGCCGATACCGAATCACCTAATGCAAGCGCTAATTCACCACGTCCAGCTTGTAATAAATTGAGGTTTTCAACCGACGCTTTAGTCGCTTGTACTGAGGTTTTAGAGCCCTCGATGCCATTACTGTAAAGCTGAGATAAAGCCACACCGATAGGATAGTAAACGCCACTAGTTCCGCCGGTGAGAATATTAATAAAAGTCGGCGCGGCCATAACAGCCGTACTGATAGATAGCGCTGCAGCCGCGCCAATCATGCAAAATCGTTTGGTTAATTTCATCCTGCAATATCCTTATTTTTTATATCGTTATGAGTATTATTGTGTAGTTACACTACCACTGACATCCTGTGCGATCTATATAGACTAAAGGCTAATAACATCGCTATAAACCTCCTTTATTCCGCGATTTCAGTTACTTCGATGCTGCATCGATAGCGACATTAGCATTTCTCATCACCAACTTGTTCTACAGCTGTCTGGGTAGTGAGCCATAAACACTCTGCCATCAACGAGTATAGTTAACTGAAATAAAAAGGTGCCAACAATGTGGCACCTTTATAGTCTATTGTGTTCACCCTCGTTAAATACAAGGCTGTAATACAGTTAATCTTACATATTCATACAGTTTGCATAATATGTCACTGTGGCAGGCCAGTCAGAAAACACGCCCATTACCCCGACATCTTTAGCCAGTACATCTAACAGTTCAAAAATATCGCCTTCGTTATCAATCACGTCAGCAATACTCTGATAATACCAACCACCGCCGCCTTGGCTCAGTGGGCCCGAACGCTCTAATGACCAAGCAATAATCTTCAACCCAGCGGCACTTGCTGCTTTAGCATATTCAGATGGCACTATCGCGTTATCGTCTCCCACCGTCACCAGCATCCATAAAGGTGGCGCAATAATCTTGACACCATCAGCCGCTAGAGTGTCCATACTAGGTGACCATGTGGCACTGTTCTGTGGATCAAAACCATTCAGATCATAACGATCGTCAAGGTATACCGCTTGATCGGCAAATTCAGGCGCATTAGCTATCCAATATTTTACATCGTCTAAATTAAACGATTGCGGAAACACTTGTGATGCATCAACGCCTGCTGTGGCATATTCATCTAACATTTTTTGGGCGTAATCTTGCTGAGTAAAACCATCATACGGCATGCTGACACTGGCCGACTTAAGCTCGGGAGTCATCTTTACTCCAGCAGCTTTAAACAAGGCAATACTTTCAGCGTGAGTCATTAAGGTGCCATTACCTGCATATAAGTCGGTGCGCCAATTTGGCGTGCCATCCATAAACTCTTCAACTGTGGTGGCATTAGGGTTAAAGCCGTCCATTTTGCCTTTTAAGGTTGTAAACTCTGCAAGACTGATATCGCTGGTACAACAGGTAGCCGTTGCACTCACGCCATTAACAGCATCCGCTGGTGAAAATGGCACTGAACATTTATTAGCGAGGGCTGGGATAGCCAGAATATTGGTGGTAGTGGCTAAATCACACTGCGAGTGACGGCAAACTAACTCTTTATCTGCGGTAAAAGTTACATCACATTCCACAATACCTGCGCCCGAATCGATGGCCGCTTGATAAGCTTCTTTGGTGTGTTCAGGAAATTGCATTGACGCACCGCGATGACCAATCGAAAAGTCAGTACGGTAGAATGAGTTTGAAGCACATTGAGCTAATTGATTTTTTAACTCACTATCTTGCATTTGACCGACTAAAAATAGTGGCCTAGGACCTACTTGAGCGCTAACACTTTTATCCACTTCTGCAGTGGTGTCATTATTATCGTTACTGTTACACCCCGAAATCCATAACGTACTGGTTAAAACCGAAATGATACCCAGTGCTATACTTTTTTTCCTTGTCATCTTATTGCTCCATGTTGTAATGCGGTAATGTCAGTTGTAATGGTTTACTGAAAAATTCATCATCAGGAACAGCTTACGCAATGAATATGACTGAATTATCGAATTAATATGACAACCTTAGTTTCTACTGTTTTATCGACCGATTGAATAATATAAAACATGACCCTAACTGCGGTAACGGTATATAGACAAGCAAATAAACGATAGTGAGTTAACGGCTAACGATGAGGTCCACAATGGCAAACACAACACTTTATTATGTTCACGATCCAATGTGCAGTTGGTGTTGGGGATACCGCCCCACATGGGACGCCCTGCAAGCTCAACTACAAC
>NZ_JACJFI010000120.1 GCF_014164505.1 Shewanella sp. SG41-4
ACCATGTTGTGCTAATACATGTGCTACTTCATGTCCTATCACAGTAGCCAACTGATCTTGGTTTGTCGCCACATTGAGTAAACCGGTATACACACCTATATGACCACCAGGTAGCGCAAACGCATTGACTTGTTCTGATTCAAATAACACCACATCCCATTGTTGCGACTGGTCGGGCAATACTGCCGTGATTCGTTTGGAGACACAGTTAACATATTGAGTTTGCGCTTGGTTTTGGCTTATTTTTTCACTTTTCTTCATGGTCTCAAACGACTGAGCACCCATTTGCTGCATCTGCGTATCAGAAAACAACAAAGTTTGCCCTCGACCAGTAGGCGATTGACCATTAACACAACCAACTAATAAAGCAGAAACGAGTAGGGTTAGCGCAAGAGGTTTCATGTTGTCATCCTTTAAAATTTATTTAGCAAAAAAAAGTTAATCCATTATTAATGCATTTTATACCAATCTACTCGACCAATGCACCACTGGCGATGTTAAACATCAGCTAACATTCACGAGTTGATTAATGTGTTGATTTACGTTTAGCAAAATCACTAATACTGCGTTTATTTGCAGTACGGCGATTTGCTTGCTTATCGCGCGGCGCACGCTTGCTGTTTTCGCTAGTCGGTTTATCTGTTACCGCAAAACCAGCCAATTCAACTAATGGTAATGCCTGCCCGGTTAATTCCCGAATAGCCTCTAGGTTGAGTATTTCAGAGTGGCTAACTAATGATAACGCTAGGCTACTTAATCCCGCCCTTGCTGTTCGCCCAATTCGATGAACATATACTGCTGCTTGAGTAGGCAAATCAACATTGATTACCACTGGCAACGCGTCAACATGAATACCGCGAGCTAATACATCGGTTGCTACTAATACTGTAAGTTGCCCAGTTTTAAATTGCTCTAAGGTCTTACTTCGCAGCGCTTGTTCTTTATCACCATGAAGTGCTGCAGCATTAATACCCGCTTTTATTAGTTTTTTACACAATGCATCAGCATCATCTTTAGCATTTACAAACACCAATACTTGTGACCATTGATGTAAAGCAATTAAATGAATCAGCGCTTTGGCCTTACTGCCTTTATTGACGTGATATAAGGTTTGAGCAATATCTGTCACGGTACTGTTCAAAGCGTGCGCTTCGATACGTACACAAGATGTTGACTGTACTTTTTGAGCTAATACGCCCAAAGATTCGGGTAACGTCGCCGAAAACAATAACCGCTGGCCACTTGGCATTAATGTTATCAGCGCATTAATATCGGCGATAAATCCCATGTCCAGTAACCGGTCTGCTTCATCAAGAACCAAACTCTGTAGGTGTTGAAACTGAATAACACCTTGTTGAGCTAATGCTAATAAGCGACCCGGTGTAGCGACTATTAGATTAACAGGTTGAGCTAAGCGCTCAATTTGAAGTTCTATCGCCTCACCACCGCAAAGCAGCTCTACGCGAATATTAAGCGATTGCGCTAGTGGCGCTAGGTTTTGTGAAACCTGAGAAGCTAACTCTCTAGTCGGTACGATGATAACTGCCGACAAATTAGATGATGGAAGCTGACTAATGCGTTGCAATACAGGCAAACCGTAAGCATAAGTTTTACCACTGCCGGTTTGGGCTAATGCCAATACATCTTGCCCCACCAATATAGTAGGAATAGCCAGTTGTTGAATTCGACTAGGCTCATTCACTGTCGGTGGTAATGCGGCGAGTAAATTTGAATTAAGTGAGAACGCAGAAAATGACATGTGGAACGCCTAATGTTTATCAAAAAAACTGACGCTAAACGCCAATAAAAAAGGCTGCTTACCCAAAGTAAACAGCCTTTAACGAGGTCGCTAGAACGTCTCGATTAACTGTTTAAGTCCTGGAAAAACTTTTTAACGCCATCAAAGAAGCCTTCTGCTTTAGGGCTGTGCTTTTTTGATTCGCCAGTTAACGTGGCTTCAAACTCACGCAACAATTCTTTTTGTTTTTCATTCAAGTTAACCGGCGTTTCCATGACCACTTTACACAGTAAATCACCTACTGCATGGCTACGGACCGACTTAACCCCTTTACCGCGTAGACGGAACATACGTCCAGTTTGGGTTTCAGTTGGAATTTTAAGGCTAACTTTCCCGTCTAATGTTGGTACTTCAATCTCGCCACCTAATGCAGCTTTACTGAATGAAATAGGCACTTCACAGTAAAGGTTATTGGCATCACGAGTAAAGATGGCGTGTTCACGCACACTTACCTGAACGTATAAATCGCCTGGTGGGGCACCAAACTCGCCCGCTTCACCTTCGCCAGTAAGACGAATACGATCGCCAGTATCAACACCAGCAGGGATTTTAACCGACAAGGTTTTGCTTTTCTCAACACGGCCTTCGCCATGACACTTGCCGCAAGGATCTTTAATGATTTTACCGCGACCATGACATGTAGGACAGGCTTGCTGAACCGCAAAAAATCCTTGGCGCATTTGCACTTGGCCTTGGCCATGACACGTACCACATGTAGTTGCAGAGGTACCTTTTTTGGCGCCACTACCGTCACATAAATCACATGCGGCTAGAGTAGGAATTCGCAGCTCTTTAGTTAAGCCACGTACAGCTTCTTCTAAAGACAATTCAAGGTTGTATCGTAAGTCACTACCGCGCGCAGCTTGACGTTGACCACCACCACGGCGACCACCACCAAAAATATCACCGAAGACATCGCCAAAAATATCGCCAAAATCACCTTGGCCACCACCGTGTCCACCACGATTAGGGTCGACACCAGCATGACCAAATTGATCATAAGCCGCTTTTTTGTCGCTGTCGGTTAAAATTTCGTACGCTTCTTTAATTTCTTTAAAGCTAGCTTCTGCGGCTTTGTCACCCGGATTACGGTCTGGATGAAACTTCATCGCTAAGCGTTTGTACGCTTTTTTAATTTCGCGTTCACTGGTGTCACGTCCAACACCGAGAACTTCGTAATAATCACGCTTTGACATAGTGTTTTGTTTCTCGAAGGTGTGAGTAAATTGTTAAACTTAATTTAAACAAACGGGCGTTTGAGGATATCCCCAACGCCCGCTTTAACGGTAACTAGCTGAAATTACTAATTACTTTTTGTCGTCTTTAACTTCTTCGAACTCAGCATCAACAACATCATCAGCAGGTTTAGCTTGGCCAGCATCTTGCGCTTGACCTTGACCCTCTGCTTCACCTTGAGCTTTAGCTTGAGCAATTTCCATTAATTTAGCAGACGCTTCGATTAGACCTTGTGTGGCAGTATCAATGGCTTCTTTATCTTTGCCTTTGATGGCAGTTTCTAAAGTTGCGATAGCCGCTTCAATCTTTTCTTTTTCGTCGCTTGCTAGAGCATCGCCAGCTTCTTCAACTTGTTTTTTAGTTGAATGAGCTAAACCATCTGCTTGATTACGCGCTTTAACTAACTCTTCAAATTTCGCGTCTTCATCAGCATGAGCTTCTGCATCACGTACCATTTGTTCGACTTCTTCATCAGACAAACCTGAAGATGCTTTGATAGTAATGTTTTGTTTCTTGCCTGTTTTCTTGTCTGTTGCAGACACATGCAAGATACCATCAGCATCAATGTCGAACATCACTTCAACCTGTGGCTGACCACGTGGAGCTGGCTCAATACCTTCAAGGTTAAATTGACCTAATGACTTGTTCGCACTAGCTTGCTTACGCTCACCTTGAAGTACGTGAATAGTCACTGCACTTTGGTTATCGTCAGCTGTTGAGAATACTTGCTGAGCTTTAGTCGGGATAGTGGTGTTCTTCTCGATAAGCTTCGTCATCACACTGCCCATGGTTTCAATACCAAGAGATAGTGGTGTAACGTCTAGTAGAAGTACGTCTTTCACTTCACCAGAAAGTACGCCAGCTTGAATCGCCGCGCCAACTGCAACCGCTTCATCAGGGTTAACATCTTTACGTGGCTCTTTGCCGAAGAAGTTAGTTACCGCTTCTTGCACTTTAGGCATACGAGTCTGGCCACCAACAAGAATCACTTCATTGATGTCTGATATTGATAAATCAGCATCAGCTAGTGCAACTTTAAGCGGCTCTAAAGTACGTTGAATTAAGTCTTCAACTAATGACTCTAACTTAGCACGAGTAATTTTGACCACTAAATGTTTAGGACCTGATGCATCAGCAGTGATGTAAGGCAAGTTAACTTCAGTGTGGTTAGTGCTTGAAAGCTCGATTTTTGCTTTTTCAGCTGCTTCTTTCAAACGTTGCATAGCTAAAGGATCTCTACGAAGATCTAAGCCTTGGTCTTTTTTGAATTCATCAGCTAAATAGTTGATCATACGGTTATCAAAGTCTTCACCACCTAAGTGAGTATCACCATTGGTTGCTAGTACTTCAAATGTTTGGTCGCCATCGTTGCTGTCAATTTCGATGATAGAGATATCGAATGTACCACCACCTAAATCGTATACTGCAACAATGTTGTCGCCTTGCTTTTTATCAATACCATATGCAAGTGCTGCAGCAGTAGGCTCGTTGATAATACGCTTAACATCAAGACCTGCGATACGGCCAGCATCTTTCGTTGCTTGGCGTTGTGAATCGTTAAAGTAAGCAGGAACAGTAATAACCGCTTCTGTTACTTCTTCACCTAAAAAGTCTTCAGCGGTCTTTTTCATCTTTTTCAAGATTTCAGCTGAAACTTGTGGTGGAGCCATTTTATTACCGCGTGACTCAACCCATGCATCACCATTATCGGCTGCGATAATTTTGAATGGCATAATATTAACATCACGTTGAACTTCGTCATCTTTAAAACGACGACCGATTAAACGCTTAATGGCAAAGAATGTGTTTGTTGGGTTAGTTACAGCTTGACGCTTTGCTGGTTGACCGACAATAATTTCATCATCGGTATAAGCGATAATTGATGGGGTTGTGCGATCACCCTCTGCGTTTTCAATTACGCGTGCTTTGCCGCCATCAAGGACTGCTACACACGAGTTTGTTGTGCCTAAATCGATACCAATAATTTTGCCCATGGGGTCCTCCGAAATTGACGTTAGTCGTCACAAATATGTTATTTGATGTTGATATGGGGATGAACAGCAAGTATTTCAAGCATTTTGTTGCTTAACTTGAGATTCACAATTAACCACTCATATCAGCCTTGATACCTATATTGGGACAACAAAGTGAATTACAAGGGGATAAGTAAATATTTATCCTGTTTAATGGATTTTTTTATGCGAGCCATCCAAATCTCGCCAAGGTGTATTAATCATCAATAACAGCGACAACTAATGTAAGCATGATGATGAAAGCGAAATCGGTGAACTTAGCCGAAATCGTTCAACAACAAGGCGTAGAAGTGGCATTTCATTTACCAAAAAGCACCAATTTTGACGATGCGTTAGATTTTATTAGCACGATATAATCGCCGCCCGAACCAGTATTCAGCTCAATGAGCGAGAGATTCATGATTCTGCGAGTTTCAACCATCGATTAGTGAGCTGTATCTGTCAGCACTGGATAATTGAATAAAATGCTATCGGTTGGATTTACAATTTGGACTATTGCTTAGTTTTGTGTTTAGTTTTTTGTTTAGTTTTTTGTTTAGTTTTGCGCGTAGCATGATCGCTTGATCATTTTGATTACATCATCACAATTTTAATCGACATTGGCTTATAGCTAATATTAACCAGCTTGTCATTTCAGCGGTGTTAGTCGCATTTCCGATGTAACACTGCAAAAGAAAGCGTTAAATAACGCTAATCATTTGATAAAAAATTGAACTAGAGCTATAAAAGTATAAAGGATGTTTTAAAAACTACTCAAAATTCAGATGATTGTGGAGGGAGTAAGGCAATGGGACTGCCAAGATGGAATTTCAGCGATAATACCGAACGCAAGATACGCATTGTTACTTTAACAATTGTTATGGTGATACTAGTTTATGAAAAGTTTTATGGTGTGAGTACCACGCAATATCCAGCAATGTATTTGTGTGTATTTTCACTTATCGCCACTTTTATGACCAATGCAGTACAGCGTCGATATTTCACTTATGTAATGGAATACGCGCAAGTATTTAGGATTGTGGCAATATTAATGACGGTTGCTTTTTTTGCGATTTGGTTATTAGCCAATTATGAACGCTTTGCTTAACCAGTAACGCCCTGTCATCTTTTTTAATTTATAACGCTCTGTTATTACCGCCACTCAGCACACATAATAAAGGGCGCTTATTTGCGCCCTTCTTGTCATAAATACAACAAAATGCATTATTGCCTACAGGTGTAATCTCCCCAAGCTAACCACTTATATGTGGTCAGTGCATCTAACGCCATTGGGCCACGGGCATGTAGCTTTTGCGTGCTCACAGCGACTTCAGCGCCAAGACCAAACTGTGAACCATCAGTAAAACGAGTACTGGCATTCACATACACAGCGGCGGAATCTACTTGATTCATAAAATCACTCGCTGTGTGAATGTTATCCGTTAAAATGGCTTCTGAATGCCCTGTAGAATAATGACGAATATGCTCTACTGCTTCGTCAATATTGTTAACCACTTTGATCCCTAACGTGAGTGATAACCACTCTGTTGAATACGATTCATCATGTGCCGGTGTGACATCAAAACCTAAACCATCAAGATAAGGTAAGGTAATTGCACAAGCATGGAAACGAACCCCAAGCGAGTGTAAATGCGATGCTATGTTGGGAATAAACTCGGCGGCAACCTGTTGATGTATTAATAATGTATCTAAGGCATTACACACCGTTGGGCGTTGAACTTTAGCGTTGGCAATGACATCGATTGCGCGTATTAAATCGGCTTGTTTATCGACAAATAAATGACAAATGCCTATCCCGCCTAAAATGACTGGAATGCTTGATTGCTCAGCACACAATCGCTGCAGGTTTTGACCACCACGAGGGATAATCATATCGACATATTTGTCGAGTCTTAACAAGCCGCTGACAAGGTTACGATCAGGTGAATCAATCAGCTGCACGGCATCTTTTGGTAAATCTAAGCTCACCAGTGCATCACGGATGATTTCACTTAGCACTTTATTAGAGGTTAAGGTTTCTTTACCACCACGTAAAATTACTGCATTGCCCGTCTTTAACGCTAACACAGCAATATCAACGGTGACATTTGGCCGAGCCTCATAAATAACCCCCACCACACCTAATGGAACACTGCGCCGAGTTAAGCGTAAGCCGTTATCTAACACCCGACTTTCCGCTTCATTGCCAACAGGATCTGCTAGCGCGATGACATTATCAATATCAGCAATAATTCCGCCGAGCCGTGCTTCGTCCAGCATCAATCTATCTATCATGGCCTCGGTTAAACCACTTTGTTTCGCGGCACTGATATCTTGTGCATTTGCTTGTAAAATATCATCTTTTTTCAGCGCTAAGTGATCGGCGATCGTTACTAATAACAGATTTTTTTGTTTCGCCGTTAAACTCGCTAAAATAAAACTCGCAGCCTTAGCTCGTTGACCTAATTGAGTTAAATATTCTGTATCAGTGGCTGACATCTGCTTATCCTTAATTATCAAGTATGACCATATCATTGCGATGAACCACGGCATCGCCGTAGTTATAGCCCAGTAAACTTTCTATATCATCAGAATGTTTACCGCTAATTTTGGTTAAATCATTGGCGCAATATCGGCTAATGCCTTTAGCCAAAATCTTACCGGTTTGATTCACAATCAGTAAGGTCGCACCGCGTTCAAAATTGCCTTCAACATCGACAATGCCTTTAGATAATAGGCTACGACCATTAGCAACAACGGCAACAGATGCTCCAGCATCTACAACTAATTTACCTTGTGAAGCAGGACCCGCAAGGATCCACTGCTTGCGACTTTCTAATGGATTTTCGATTGCGCTAAAATGAGTACCGACAGACTCCCTCGCCGCCACTTTGGCAATAACATCGGGATGATGACCGGAAGCAATGACAACTTCTATGCCCGCACGTCGAGCCACATCCGCGGCTTCGAGTTTGGTGGCCATTCCGCCCGTTCCAAGTCCAGAAACAGAACCCCCTGCTAGCAAACGCAAACTGTCGTCAATATTGACAACTTGTTTAATCAACTGTGCGTCGGGATGGGTACGTGGATCGGCATCAAATAAGCCTTTTTGGTCGGTCAATAAAATAAGTAAATCAGCATCGCAAAGTAAGGCTGCGCGGGCAGATAAATTATCATTATCACCCACTTTAATTTCATTGGTTGCCACTGCATCATTTTCATTAATGATAGGGATAATATTATGAGCTAATAATGCATTTAGGGTGTCGCGAGCATTAAGGTAACGTTCACGATCTTGCAAATCTGCACGAGTTAACAGTAACTGGCCAACATGTAACCCGTAAATACTGAACAATTGTGACCAAGCCAAAATTAACTGACTTTGACCTACAGCAGCAAGTAACTGTTTATTTGCCATAGTGTCGGGCAACACTGGATATTGTAAATGCTCTCGCCCAGCAGCTATCGCGCCCGATGTACACAATACGACTTCTACGCCTGAACGCATAAGCGAGGCCATTTGCCTGGCTAATTCAACCATATGTGCTTTATCAAGCTTTTTACTGCCCGATGTCAGCACACTGGTGCCTAACTTAACTACTACGCGGCGATAACCCATTTGTCTTACTCAGCTTACAAAAAATATCTAGTTCATTTTTATACCCAATTCACTCGATAATTCATAGTGAAAGCCGCTAATACTGGAATATTTATCTAGATTAATCGTTGATCGAGATAATAAATGGTTATTAAATCACTCTTTACACCACTTACAACGTCGTATTGAGTGGCATTAAGTGGCATTAAGTGGCAATAGGCTAGCTATTGACGCATTGGTTGAAAAACAAAAAAGGGCTAATAGCCCTTTCGTATTGGCTAAGCCAATTTATTATTCTGCTGTGCTCATGGACAGTTAATTAACTGTAAATAAACTTGGCAATAAACAATCCAGCCACCACTAAAATGCCTGAATTTAAATCTTTAAAACGCCCAGTCATCAATTTGATAGCCGCATAAGAAATAAACCCAAGACCAATCGCATTGGCAATAGAGAAAGTTAACGGCATTAATAAGCAAGTTACTACAACTGGTGCTGCTTCGGTGAGGTCTTCCCAATCAACATTCACCAAGCCAGACATCATTAATATAGCAACATAAAACAACGTTCCTGCAGTCGCATAGGCTGGAACCATACCGGCTAATGGTGACACAAATAACGCCGCTAAAAACAGTAACCCAACAACAACTGCCGTTAAACCAGTGCGACCGCCAGCACTCACCCCTGCAATACTTTCAATATAACTAGTGGTCGTTGATGTACCTAATGCAGCACCAGTAATAGTGGCGACACTGTCTGCTGTTAAGGCACGTTTTACTCGAGGTAAACGGCCTTTTTCATCAAGCAGTCCGCCACGTTGAGCAACAGCAACTAAGGTACCTGATGTGTCAAATAAATCGACAAACAAGAAAGCAAAAACTACCGATAACATGCTCACTTCTAATACACTAGACAAGTCCATCTTCATAAATGTCGGCGCGATAGACGGTGGCATTGAAATTAAGCCTTGGTACTGTACATCACCAAATAGCAGCCCAAGAACGGTCACGATTAGAATACTGAAAATAACCGCAGCCTTTAGACCACGATGAACCATGGCAATAATTAAGAAAAAACCTAACGCAGCCATCAACGCTGGAAATGAGGTGATATCCCCCATAGTCACTAATGTTGCAGGGCTAGCCACAACAATACCGGCATTTTTCAAGCCAATTAAGGCTAAAAACAATCCGATACCAGCCGCTATGCCAAAACGTAACGACATTGGAATACTGTTTACTATCCACTCACGTATTTTGACTAATGATAAAATTAAGAAACACACCCCAGACATAAATACCGCACCAAGTGCCGTTTCCCAGCTATAACCCATTTCCCCAACAACGGTATAAGTGAAGAAGGCATTCAACCCCATACCCGGAGCCAAAGCAATGGGGTAATTAGCTAATAACCCCATCACTAAACAACCTATGGCAGCCGCTAAACATGTGGCAACAAATACCGCACCATGATCCATCCCAGCATCAGCAAGCATCATAGGGTTAACAAAAATGATGTAGGCCATCGTTAAAAAAGTAGTCAGACCGGCCATAGCCTCTTGCTTAAGACTCGTGTTGTTATGTTTAAGTTTAAATAGTTTTTCTAACATGGAACGGGGTTCCTTGGGCAAAGGTTAACATTGGATTAAGGGTTAAATTGCTACAGATGAGGGCGCGGTAAGCTTTGTGCTACTGACAGTACTCGCTGAGTCGACATCTTTTACAGAGGGCTTGCTTTATTGCGGGATTATAAATACTTACGACCTTGATAGCTATTAATAGCCTTTTTGTTGAAAGATTTCAGTTTTTTATATAGCGCACTAACCAATTAGCTACTAACCAATTAGCGACCAACCAATTAGCTTAAATCTAACCAAAGCTAGCTGAATTAAAGACAAAAAAAAGCCTACTCAATAGAGTAGGCAGACATGTTACAAGCATCCCTATGGGGAAAGGAAAACTAGCACCACTTAACGTGATGTGGCGATAAATTAACTAATTTATCACTCTGTCTAAAACGTCAAACGAGACGAACAAAAGGTTGATGGATAATAAAACTACGTAAAGAGGGTCAATTCTTAACGTTTCATGGCGAATATACCGCCACGTAAAACTGTTACGTCGGCAAACCAAGTGTTCTGCCAATAAAATTTGCTGTTACCTGTATAAGACATAGTCGTGCTCCTGATTAAAGTAAAGTTGTATAAACCTAGTAAAGCTTGGCTCGGTTCCCTGGAACGTACATTTCTCAAATCCATTGAGACAACTTGTCACTCAGATCCTTGGAGGTTATATCCATCCTGGATTAACTAGAGTCGACAAACACATTGCTTGCTGACGAAATGAATTATACAAAACTGTAATTTAATTACAAGTATTATTTGCTTTAATTCACAAAAACTTCATTAAAAGTGATTTAGTTACACATAGTTCGTATTAAAACTATGTATAACTATTGTTAACAATATGTGATAATTAAATATAACCTATAAATAACAATAAGATAGAGATAAAGCCTTTACGACTTTACAAAATGTAATAAAGCAACCAAAGGGCTTGCCGTTGGTTTTCCATACAGTGGATCTCCCTCAACAGCACTGCCTGCAATATCGATATGGGTAAATGCCAGTTCTGTTTGTGCTAATCCAGAGGCTTTTATCAAGAAAGCGGCAGGATATTGATGCCCACGAGCCGTAATGGAAGACGGACCATTATTCGATGACACTACATCTGCAGCGCCGTTTTTATCAGCAACTTTATCAAAATCTTCTGGACGTAATCGTGAAACCTCGAATGGTTCCCCCCATAACTGACCCACTTCAGCTAATGTTGCTGCAATGCCTTGCTTTTTAGCGGCACTATTTTCAACTAATGCAGGGTAACCACCGTAAGCTCGTACAACATGACCGGTTAACGTGGCCACCGAAAACAATTGTGGGTTCACTGCAGTTTGAGCCTGTAAACGCAAATGCGATAATAAGTCAGCCAACACTAAGCGACCTTCTGCATCAGTATTACCAATGCGGACTCGCACACCTGCGTGACTGGCAATAATTTCATCAGTGACAAATGCATCACTGCCAATACTGTTTCTCACTAATCCAAGCTCAGCGACGACTTTAATACCTTTAGGTTTCAGTATCGATAGCGCTTTCATTAAACCGGCAACAGCTGCCGCGCCACCTTTATCCCGACTCATTCCGGCCATTGACCCTGCAACTTTAATGTCTGCGCCGCCTGTATCGTAAACCACGCCTTTACCAGCAAAGAATAAGGTTTTTGTAATAAGTCCTTCACCCACATACTCAAGCTTTACTACTCGCGGATGATGACGTGCTACATCAAATGAACTTCTACCTACTGCAC
>NZ_JACJFI010000121.1 GCF_014164505.1 Shewanella sp. SG41-4
CGATAAAGTGAGTGTTAGCGGCGTATCAATTTTAATATAGCCACCAAGAATATTATTTTTCAAATCTTGTGTGTGAGATCGGTATTTATAACTAAAAAATACGTTATAAAGTACAAATAAATTACACCTTTAATTGGAAATACAATGTCAGAATCAGTTCACGGCCATAAAGTGATGGAAATGATGCTAACCCATGGCTCTGCGTTAACAAAGCATGATCTTAAAACCATGATGCATAATGAGTTTGGCGCAGAGACTCGTTATCATACTTGTTCAGCAACCGAGATGGATGCTGAGATGTTGATTGAGTTTTTAGAAGGCAAAGGAAAGTTCATCCCAAGCGAAGGTGGCATTACAACCGCTAAAGATAAAATCTGTAATCACTAGGGTTTGTTGAACTTAGCTGGTTAAATTTTTTTTAAATAAAAGCACTTTAATCGAGGCGAGTGGATTATTGACTAGTAATCTAAGCAGCACTCGCTTAATAAAGAATCGCTCAACAAAGAGTAAAGTACTTTCAGACGAACTATTCCGACAGCGTTTATTGGCTATATCTACTCGATTATCGGCTTTTTATATAGGTTAACATCACCGTAAAGCTTCTTTTTTGTCACTCACTGTTTACGCTATAAACCAACAATGTGTTGCAAAAAAAGCCTTCAACCCTTAATCATTTACATCAACAAATTGTAGCTTAGACCTAGCTTTATCTAGCGAGGTCTAATGCATTAATTTCGATTGATAGTCATGCTTTTATCATATTTAAAGCATTTACAGCAACGGGTTATTATCTATAGAGCCGTGATAATATCTCTTAAGTTGCTCTTGAATATATTATTTATTTACTCCAAGAATGACAGACTGTAAAGGGGATAGTTCAATGTTAACACTAGCACTGCCATCTTTATTCAATATGAGTTGTTGATTGAGTTGAGTGTTTTTCAGTAAATCTGTCAGTTTTGCATTTCCCAAAAGATGCCAAGCTTGTATTAGTGAACTTGGTAACTCAAGGGTAAATTGTTTGCCCTGGACTTGACTAAAGTTACTGACAATAATCAATTGCTGAGTATCACTAAAACGACTAAAAGCAAAGACGCTGTCGTCATAACCCACAACCTTATTTTGGCGCTGTAGAGTATCGAGTTCCCTATATTCACCGCTTAGTGCAGTTGCTGTGTGGCTTAAGTTAAGCAGTGTTTGATAATAAGCACGTAATGTCTTTTCATCGATTGTGGATTGTCCGCCATCAAACTTGCCGTCGTTCATCCAGCGTTGATGAGCTGGTACGCCAACATAATCAAAAATACTGGTGCGAGTCGGTTGTCCAAAGCCTGCATTTTCAGCGCCTGATTCACCTACATCTTGACCAAAATACAGTAAGGTGGGAGAGCGACTTAACGTTGTAGAGACAACCATCGCTGGCAGTGCATTAAACGGATTTCGAGCAAATTCGGCTGTGTTGATTCGTTGTTCGTCGTGGTTTTCTAAAAAATGCAGCATGTGCTGATCGATGTCGCTGACTTTGGCTTGAACTGTGGCAATGGCAGCTGTACTGGCCTTACCTTGAATTATGGCTTTTAAGGTGTCATATAAATCGACTTTGTCGTACAAGTAATCCATTTTACCTAAATGAATATAATCGCGGTATAAATCGGGGTTATACACCTCAGCCAGAATAAACGCATTTGGGTTGGTGTGCTTGATGTGGCTATTGAGGTAGCTCCAAAACTCTACTGGTACCATTTCAGCCATGTCGTAGCGAAAACCATCTACGCCTTTGGCTAGCCAATATTGCGCGATGTGCTCAAACTTACGCCATGAATCTGGAATGTCATCGGCCGCTTGTGCTTGCCAAAAGGCTAAATGTTCGGCTGCGGTTTTATTTGTATAATCATTAGGCAGTGCAGGGAAGTCATAGCTGCCATCGGGTTTTACTCCGTAGTTTATTTTAACGGTTTCGTACCAATCGTTGGCATCGGGCTTGGCTAAACGTGAGCCATTGCCGGTCCATTTTGCCGGTGACTCGGCAAACTTTGCGTCGATGAGGGGATGTGTTTCGCCGCCTAATGGCAGATAACCATCCGATGCTTGTGGGACTTGAAAGTCTTGACCGACTACATAATAGAAATTGTTGTGTCTACTATAGGTGTTAGTTTTATCGTCGTTAGCACCAAAGTCTGACTCGCCTTTGGGCGCTGAAATAGAATGATAATTGCGCGCGACATGATTAGGCACTATGTCGATAATCACCTGCATACCATTGGCATGGGTTCGGCCGATTAAGGCTTCGAATTCTGCCAATCGAGTCGCTGGATTATCCGCTAAATCTGGATTGACGTTGTAATAATCTTTTACCGCATAAGGTGAACCCGCACGGCCTTTGACGACATCAGGATCATCATTACCAATGTCATAAGCCGTATAGTCATTGACCAACGCATGATGTGGTACGCCGGTATACCAAACGTGAGTGGTGCCTAATGATTTTATATCTTGTAATGCCACATCGGTAAAACCACTGAATTTGCCTACGCCATTTTCGGCAATAGTGCCCCAAGCTTTGTTGGTAGTATTGGTGTTGCCATACAGACGAGTGAATACTTGATATACCACCGGTTTGCCTGTTGCAGCAGTTTGACTTGTTTGAGTAACTGATACGTTTTCGTTATCGTTTTTTACCGCAGTATCAGTTTGTTCAACGGTATTGGGTTGGCAAGCGCTTAATCCTAACCCCAGTATACAGGCTAGTACCAATGCGTTTGAGGTCGGTGAAGGTAGGCGAAGTTGGCTGACTAACGGTTTATTGATGGGGCGCATGAGTCTCTCTTTTATTGTTTTTATGAGAGTGATTCTATTGAAGAACATAGAACCACTTCTTAATTTCAAATAACGGATCAAAATATCAGTGATAAAAATCAATGGCTCAGTTTAAGAATCGTGACACCTTTATTGGATAACGTAAGCGGCTTAGATAATGAGTACGTTTGTTTGTTGATAATATCAACGCCAGTAGTGTTGTCATTAATCGCAGGTTTGAAACGTTGTAAATCAAGCTCCATGGCTTGGCTGTTTTTATTGTAAATGATCAGTAAGGTTTCATTGCCCTGATGACGGCTTTGGACATAAATACCGTCTTTTGGCACAAAGTGTTGCAACTTACCTTGTTGAATCGCTAATGAGTTTTTACGGTAATTTAATAATGTACGTACGAAGGTAAGTGCTTCGGTTTGTTGTGCATTCAACCCTTTACCCGTAAACACATTGACACTGTCTTGTGGCCAGCCTCCAGGAAAATCTGCGCGTACAGCACCGTCGTTACGGTCTTGTGTAGGACTTTGCATGACTATTTCTGAGCCGTAAAATATTTGTGGGATTCGGTTGCTGGTCAGTACATAAGCCATGGCCATTTTGTACAGTGCAATGTCGTTTTTCATTAAACTGTAAATACGGTTGGTGTCGTGATTACCTTCAAATAACACTAACTGACTTGGATTGGCATACACCACATCGTTAGCCAACATTTGGTAAAGATCGATAAATCCAGCGCCCCAATTTTCCTCTTTGGTTAAGCTTGCTATAAGAGTGTCATACAAGGGGAAATCCATCATGCTCGGTGCAAAAGATTGATAACCATCTGCATTTACCTTACCAGCTTGCCAGTAGCTTACCGTCACTGGGTTACTACTCCATTCTTCACCAACAATATTAAAATGCGGGTATTCATCCATAATGGCTTTTGACCATGCTGTTAGAAAATCTTTGTCAGCATAAGAGTAAGTATCTTCACGAATACCGCTCAGCCCCGCGTATTCAACCCACCAAATGCTATTTTGGATTAAGTATGTTGCCATGTGTGGATCGCGCTGATTGAGATCTGGCATAGTGACGTCAAACCATCCATCACTAAAATCGACCGAGTCTGCATTCACTGAATAAGGATCTTGTACTGTAGTGCGTCTATGGCTTGAGTAATTGACATCAGTTGAATCGTTCGCCCAACGGGATTGGCCGTTAATCCAAGTGTTACTCGGCATGCTGTTCATCCATTTATGACCAGAGCCCATGTGATTAACAATCACATCTTGGATGATGCCAATGCCAAAGGTTTGCGCTTCTTCTACCAAGGCTTGGTATTCTTGATTGCTACCAAAACGAGGGTCTATTTTATAAAAATCTGTGGTGGAATAACCGTGGTAAGAATATTTTTGTTGGTTATTTTCAAGCAATGGATTAATCCACAATTGAGTGACACCTAAATCATGCAAGTAGGGCAGAGCTTTGCGGATCCCCATAATATCACCACCATGGCGGCCGCCATCAAAGCTTCTATCGGCTTTTTCAAGCATGTCTGGGTGGTTATCATTGTCGGGATTACCGTTAACAAAACGATCTGGAGTGATTAAGTAAATCACATCTTTATTACTAAAGCCTTGGCGATCGCGTGAACCTTTTTGACGGGTTTGCAGCTCATAATCAAATTGATCAACTAATTGGTCGTCTTTATATAGACCCAAAGTAAGTTGTTGTGGTTTAGCTTGGCTTAAGTCCAAATTAACGAATAAATGGTCGTTACTGTCGGTTTTATCAACGCTGCTGAGCGTGACACCTTGAGCCTTGATTAATTTCACTTGGGTGTCACGAATGTTATCGCCAGCAATCAATAGTTGTAACGTAGGTTGTTGCATACCCGCCCACCATGACATGGGCTCGACGTTAAGTGCGGCATTCACCGACATGGCGCTGACACTGAGCGCACAGCCTAATACTAAACGTGATGCGAGCTTGCTGATGCGATGTTGGTCTAGGGGCGTTGGGTGTGAGTAATTTGATGACATGATTACTAGTCCTGTTTTATGTAATTTATTTTTATTTTGTTAACGCATTATTACTTTTTATCAAATACTTAAATTTTTTCGATATAGGTTTCATGGGTCGGCATTTGCTTCACCGTGCTGGCAATGACCTTACGGATATTAGTTAAGTAGTCAGTTAAATCGACTTGGGTGACCGCTTGGGTCAGTGGATGATAATCTGCAGGAATAATGCCTTGCCCTAACATGACCTGGATCCAGGCCGCTTCGGTAAAGAGTTCATCTTGATGCCTGAAAACCGTTGCAGTGGATATAAATAAATCGATTTTTCGTTGCAAGCTTTCAGGGATGTCCATGTCGCGACATTGCTGCCATAAACCGTGTTCACCGTCGGCAGATTGTTTTGCATTAAGATGATAATGCAAAATAATAAAGTCGCGGATTTGTTCAAACTCGGTTTGTGATTGGCGATTAAATTCATCAATTTGGTGCGATTGAATGCCGTTTCGGGGAAATAATTTGGTTAAACGAATTATCGCCGATTGGACTAAATGTAAGCTGGTGGACTCTAACGGTTCTAAAAATCCGCTCGATAACCCAATAGCAACACAGTTTTTATGCCATTGCTTGACTCGCCTGCCAGTGGTGAAGTTAATTTTACGCGGCTCGGCTAGCGGTTTTCCGTCTAGGTGGGCTAATAAATGCTGCTTAGCTTGCTCATCGCTCATATGTTTACTGCTATACACAATGCCATTGCCAGTGCGATGTTGCAGTGGAATACGCCATTGCCAACCAGCATCATGAGCGGTTGCTTTAGTGTAAGGAATGACAGGTGAGGTGCTTTCACAAGGCACGGCATATGCGCTGTCACAGGGTAGCCAATGCTGCCAGTTTTCGTATTCCACCCCTAATGCTTTTTCAATCAATAAAGCAGAAAAACCCGAACAATCAATAAATAAGTCACCATTAATGCAGTCACCATTTAGTAACGTGACACTGTCTATCGAGCCATCATTGGAGAGTTTAGTACTGGTTATAGTGCCTTCAACCCGAACAACTCCACGTTGTATGCTGTATTGGCGTAGTAAGTTGGCATACAAACTGGCATCAAAATGGTAGGCATGGGTGATACCACTCATCTGCGCTTGAGCAATCGTTTGAATAGGTTGGAATTTATTGTGTTTAGCAGCCTGATAATTAAGCGAGTATTGCCAGAAATCTTTAGCGCTAAACGTACTTTGATTTTGTTGGCCACAATGAGCTTGTGCGCTGAGCCAATAATGATGAAACGAGATAAAGCCTAAGTCACGACCAATATTGCCAAAAGCGTGCATGTAAGCATCGCCTTGTTGGTGCCAGTTTTCAAACTCGATGCCCAATTTGTAGGTTGCTTGGGTCGCTTTAATAAAGTCTTTCTCGCTGATGCCCAATACGCTGTTAAATATCTGCAGGGGCGGAATGGTGGCTTCACCCACACCTATAGTGCCGATGGTATCAGACTCAATAAGGGTGATGTTAAGTTGTGTTTTAAACAACTTGGCTAACATCGCAGCGGTCATCCAGCCCGACGTTCCGCCGCCTACAATGACAATGTTTTTTATTATTGTTTGATCCATTGTTATCGCCTTTTTAACTATTTTTGATTTATTTTTACTGAATCCGATAAAATAAAAAAGCCCCTGTAATAGGTTACAGAGGCTTTTTTGTCGGTTTAGTACATTCTATAAGCCTATTAGAACTTGTAGTTTGCGCCTAACATAAAGTTACGACCGTAGTTTTGATAATCACGCACGTGACGTGCATCTTCACCAGTGTAAGATGTAAATGGCTCGTTGGTTAAGTTGTTCACTTGGAACTGTACCGATAAACCATATAGGGCATCGATACCACTTTCAGTAAAGTCATAACCAATTTGGGCATCAACAACTGTTTCAGCTTTCACGTTTACGTTGACACGAGTCAAACTGATTGCGGTAACTTCACCTAAGAAGTCACTACGATAGCGTGAGCTAATACGCGCTTCAAAACCGGCGTTTTCGTAGTAAACAGTTGCGTTGAAGGTTTTTTTAGAAAGACCTTCAAGTTGTTGAGGTTCACTGTCAGCGGTTTCTTTCACTTCACTTTCGTTGTACGAACCACTTAAAATAGTACCAAAACCATCAAGCGAATCCGCAAATGTACCGAAATCTAGAGAAACTGAGGCTTCAATACCACGAACATAACCGCCATTACCGTTTTGAGGTTGGCTGATACTACCAATCGGGTTGTCACCTGGGTTTTGCGGTAAAAACGTGCTGAAGTCTAAAGTAGAGTCGTCGTTAAAAACATAGGTTTCTAGGTCTTTATAGAATACAGCTAAGGAAAAATAACCTTGATCACTAAAGTAGTTTTCATAGCTAATGTCATATTGACGCGCTAACCAAGGTCGAAGTTGGGGGTTACCCGAGTTACCAGACCAGTTAACACCATCATTAGGATTTTGGCTGTAACTATAATTGACGTTAGCATTCATTTTATCCATACGCGCACGGGTTAATGTACGCGCAGCGGCTAAACGTAGCATTTGGCCATCGGCAACTTCAAAACCTAAGTTAATACTTGGTAACCATTCAAGATATGTATCGCCTGCGGTACGAGGAAGTAACTCAACAATATTATTTTCAACTTTAGCTGCAGTGCCGTCTGAACTTTGATCTGTATAGACGGCTTGCAAGCCAATATTACCTATCAAAGGTAAACCAAATAGTTCTGACTCTAAGTTGGCTTTAACATAGGCCGTTGACACTTCTTCTGATACAGACCAAGAGTTGGTTGCACGTGATAAATCGACATCTGCAACGTCAGTTTCGGTATAGCCGCCCGCATTGTAAAAGGCTAACGAATCGTAACTGAGTACGTCGCCCATGCCGAAAAAGTCGAGTGAGGTTGGTGATAACAAATACTGTTCAGGCACAGATTCTAAGTAGTTATCTGTACCGTCATAACCCGCCAACGTTAGGTAATAACCTTTGTCTAACTTACTTTTATCGCGATTAGTGCGGTTAACACCAAACTCAACGCTGCGCACAGCGCCTTCATCAAACACATATTCAGCACTTAAGCGGAATGATGTTAATTCATCATCAATTTCGGGTTTGTTAATAAAACCATCTTGAGTATTGGCACCAAGCGGGCTTCCCCAACCCAGTGGGTCGCCTAATTTAATTAGGTTTGGATCTGCATAATTAAGATCATGAGTGAAGTTGTAACCACCTTCACCATTATATGCAAAACCTAGGTCATCAACCGCGCCAACACCGGTGCCACGGCCTGTACCGCTATAACTTTCCATACCAATATCGGTACGTTCAGCTTTTGATAAAGCGATATCTGCTTCAACGCGCCAATTGTCATTGATTGTGAACTTGTTGTTCCAACCAATTGACAGTGATTCAGCATCACGCTTGTTAACATCGTTACGGATGACGACTTCAGCGCCATTAATGGTACCTTCAGTCACTAAACCATTTTCTGTTTTAGTTGCTGTTACACCACCGTTAGTACCCCAAGCAGCAGGAATTTCGATACCGCGTAAACGTTGGTCATCAGTAAATTTGGTGTAATACACATCAACAACTGAAGTGAATTGGTCGTTAGGTGCGTATTCAAATACAGCTAATACACCGTCGCGTTCTAATTCGCTTGAACGAACAAATGGTTTTGCGCCACCTAAAACACTATCACCGGCTTCATTTTCTGGGTAACCCCATGCCTGCCAGCGTTCTTCTTGGTTTGGTGACATCATGCGGGCATAACCTAAAGCAATACCGATAGTGTCGTCTGCAAACTGGTCGATGTATGAAATGCTGCCACGATAACCGGTGTCACTTGAGCCACTGTTAAGTGAACCTAAGTCGTTCATTTCGCCACGAAGCGACATGGCAATAGTTTGCTCACCATGGGTCAGCGGGCTAATTGTTTGCATATCAACGGTGCCGCCGATGGCTTGAGCCATTACAGAAGCATCAGGGGTTTTATATACCACTACACGATTTAATAATTCAGAAGGGTATTGGTCAAACTCGACACCACGGTTATCGTTAACCGAGGCTTGTTCACGGCCGTTTAATGTCGCAGTAGTGAAATCAGGCCCTAAACCTCGAATTGATATGACGTTAGCGCGACCGTCAAGGCGTTGCGCTGCAATACCGGGTAGGCGAGCAAGTGACTCTGCAATACTGACATCAGGTAATTTACCAATGTCTTCTGCAGAAATAGCTTCAACAATGGATGAGGAAGACATTTTTAGTGATTGTGATTCTTGTAAACTGCGACGAATACCAGTGACTTGAATCACTTCAATATTTTCTTCGGCAGTTTCCGTAGTATTAACGTCATCCGCAGCGTAAGCACTCATGCTTGCACCTGCAGCAACTAACGCTAGCGTAAGTAGGCTCGGTTTAAATAGCAACATTCATCTTTCCCCTTTAAGTGGATACTTAACAACTTGAAGTCCAGGTCGAGTGTTAGTGTCCTTTTGAATTTTGGTTACAGTCTTTATTGTGTTTTTTCTTCAGCATGCTTAATTAACTTTATAAGTGACTGCATAAGTGCCGAAGTTATGACCAAATTGTTGCACAACAGTGACGATACTACTCCCAGTACAGTTTTGCCGACAATATTATGCATACGTATTCAACGTTATTAGTGGCTATTTAGTGGCTGAATTTTACAATTATGAAACAACTAATGGATACTGCTTATACTGGTTAGGTTGTTGTATTTATGTGCTTTTTGTTATTTTTAATATGTGTGATAGATCAATTAATTCTTTGCATACGTATGCAGGTGTATTGAACCTGATTTCCTTATTCACGTATCCTCGGGGTAATGAAAAACAACAGCGAGCTGTTACCCAGCCGCAACATCAAGGTAACTCATAGGTGTTTTGGGGTTAGCTTAATTCTAAGGGGAAGCAATGGATCAGGTAACCTGGTGGCGCGGTGGAGTGATATATCAAATCTATCCACGCAGTTTAATGGATTCTAATGGTGACGGTGTCGGCGACTTGCAGGGCATCATTGCTAAACTTGATTATATTGCCAGTTTAAATGTTGATGCAATTTGGATTTCGCCTTTTTTCAAATCACCAATGAAAGACTTTGGTTACGACATTAGTGACTATCTTGAAATTGATCCGTTGTTTGGCACCATGGCCGACTTTGACCAACTTATTGAGAAAGCCCATCAACTAAATATAAAAGTGGTGATTGACCAAGTACTCAGTCATACCTCAGATCAGCATGATTGGTTCGAGCAAAGTCGTCAAAGTCGTGATAATGATAAAGCTGATTGGTATGTATGGGCCGACCCAAAAGATGATGGCAGTGCGCCTAACAATTGGCTCGCTATTTTTGGTGGCTGTGCTTGGGAATGGGAACCACGCCGTCAGCAATACTACTTACATAATTTTCTTAAAAGTCAGCCTGATGTTAATTTCCATTGTCCGCAGGTTCGTCAAGCTGTGCTCGATAATGTTGAATTTTGGCTTAAAAAAGGCGTTGATGGTTTCCGTCTAGATGCGATTACATTTTGTTATCACGATGAACAATTACGTGATAACCCCGCTAAACCAAAAGATAAACGTCAAGGTCGTGGCTTCAGTGAAGACAATCCTTATGCTTATCAATACCATCACTACAATAATACTCGCCCACAAACTGTGGGTTTTATTGAAGAATTACGTGCCCTGATAAATCGCTATCCAGGAGCAGTGACTTTAGGTGAAGTATCGTCAGAAGACTCACTTGCCACTATGGCTGAATACACTCAAGGCGATGACCGTTTACACATGGCATACAGTTTTGAGTTATTGACCGATGATTTTAGCGCGGCTTATATTCGCCAAACCGTTGAAGAACTGGAAGCCAGTATTGGTGATGGTTGGCCATGTTGGGCTATCGGCAATCATGATGTGAAGCGTGTCGCATCACGTTGGGGTAAAGAGATCGCTAACCCAACAATGGTAAAAATGCTCAATGCGATGTTGTTTTCATTGCGTGGTAGTGTGTGTAGTTATCAGGGCGAAGAATTAGGCTTAACTGAAGCACCGATTGAGTTCAGTCAATTACAAGACCCCTTCGGCATAGCATTTTGGCCAATGTTTAAAGGCCGTGACGGATGTCGCACGCCAATGCCTTGGGTAAAAGAGGCACCTAATGCAGGTTTTAGTGAGGCAACACCTTGGCTACCAATAGATCCGTTACACAATAACAGTGCTGTAGATGTGCAAGAAGCCGATCAAGATTCAATACTGAACAGTTATCGTCATTTTTTACAGTGGCGTAAACAGCAACATATCCTGATTGAAGGTGATATACAGTTTATTGATAGCCATCCTGATGTATTAGCGTTCATCCGCAGTCAAGATCAACAACAAATGTTAGTCCTGTTTAACTTGTCAGCAAAGCAACAAACCTTTGACCTAAAAGCGTTACATTTATCTTCTATTATAGATGGCCATGGTTTACTCAGTGGCGCGCAAGATAAACAGCATCCAGCGACCATTGCGTTACCAAGTTTTGCTAGTTTCTATGGTTTGCTTGCTAAGTAGAGTGACTAAGCTGAAATACGACAGTATTTCAGCTTTTTTGATCTATTAGTTTTCGGTAGAGAGACAATATAAAAATTAATGTATCAAACTTTAAATGCTATACGGCCGCCATTATAAATTTATAAAACAGCGACATAATAATAATTAACAAGAAGAGACCACACTATGGCTTCATCAATGCAAAGTACTCAACAAACAACAGTGACCGGAGGCAGCGGTAGTTATCGCTTTGCACTTGTGTCATTAACTTCACTGTTTTTCATGTGGGGGTTTATTACCTGTTTAAATGATATTCTCATTCCACATTTAAAAGCGGTGTTCTCGCTTAATTACACCGAAGCGATGTTGATCCAATTTTGTTTCTTTGGGGCATACTTTTTAGTCTCATTGCCAGCGGGTAAGTTAGTCAAAAAATTAGGTTATCAAAAAGGCATCGTAACAGGGCTTGTTATTGCTTGTATCGGTTGTTTGTTATTTTACCCTGCTGCTGAGTTTGCAACATACGGATTATTTCTAGGTGCACTGTTTGTACTAGCGTCTGGGATCACCATTTTACAAGTGGCTGCAAACCCTTATGTCAATG
>NZ_JACJFI010000122.1 GCF_014164505.1 Shewanella sp. SG41-4
GCCTAAACTGTGGGGCGTTAACCCACAAGTGGCTAATCCACATCTTATTTATCCCGGCGATAGACTGACATTGGTATTTATTGATGGCCAGCCACGGTTAGTGACTAAGCAACACATAAAAAAGAGTCCAGAAGGGCGTTTAATATCGAAAAATGGTCCAATTCCGGTAGTCGACCTTGCGTTAATTAAACCCTATTTAGTACAGAACAGAGTCGTTGATCCAATGTGGTTAGCGGGATTACCGATAGTTATGAGTGGTGAGAGCCCATCAATTCATCATGTGGTCGATGACGTTGTATATGTAAACGCCAAGCTTGAACAAGGCCTTAAAGTAGCAATTTATCAAACTGGACGTGAGTTTTTTGCTCCTGATAACGGTGAATTACTAGGCCAAGAAATTATTTTAACCTCGAGTGGACGAGTTATTGAGTCTGGCGATATCTCGAAAGTTGAATTACTGACTAGTTTACGTGAAACCAAAGGTGGCTTTCATGTTGTACCTGTAGAAGATGAAGCGTTAATGTCAGCTTATTTTATGCCTAAAGCGGCAGACTTAAGTGTTGCGACTTCTATTATTGCTACAATAGGTAACATTCGTGAAGCCGGTAAACTAGACGTTGTCTATCTTGATCGCGGTGCCAATGATGGCGTAGAGACGGGGCATGTGTTTTCAATGTACCGTGATGGCGAAAACATTATTCTCGATAATGATGGTAACCCTGTCCGTCCACTTGACCGTTCATCTTATGATAAGTTTCTGGCGAATTTTTCAGATGATACTGTGTATAAAATGCCTGATGTTTTTCATGGTAATGTAATGGTTTTTAAAGTGTTTGATAAAACCAGTTTAGGGTTGATTATGTTTAATGATCGTCCGGTTCGAGTGGGTGATAAATTGGTTAAACCAGATCCCTTGGCTATAAAAGGTGAATAATTTCAGATAAGCTGGTCGACTGGCTAATTGTTAGTGCAGTATCTGGGCTAGGACCTGCTCGGATTCAACAATTATTAACTCAAATGGACGTTGAAGAGATTCGCCAACGTCTAGAGTTTGAACCGCAAGCCTTGCCTTTATCGGCAAGCCTGTTGGCTAAATGCCATATTGACTTTAATAAAGTAGAACAAGCCTTAACATGGCTTGATTCGCAACCTAATCATTACATTGTTACCCTCTCTGATCCGCTTACCCTCCATTACTTGCGCAAATTTCGGACCCACCACAGGTATTGTTTATTAAAGGATCGATAGCATCTCTTTTATTACCAAGTATTGCGATTGTCGGTAGCCGTAATGCCTCTAGAGGCGGCTTAGATATGACAGCAGAACTCGCGCATCATTTAGCTAATCAAGGTTTTTCTATTACTAGTGGCATGGCTACCGGTATAGATGGTGCCGCCCATAAAGCGACTTTAGCGGTTAATGGAACGACCATGGCTGTGTTGGGCAGTGGGGTTGAATGCATTTATCCTAAACGCCATCAAAATTTGTATCATGACATTATCAATACAGGTTGCGTCATCAGTGAATACTGGCCAACTATAGGACCTTTTGCTGGTAATTTCCCACGGCGTAATCGTATTGTCAGTGGCTTAAGCTTAGGTACTGTGGTGGTTGAGGCTAGTCGGAAAAGTGGTTCATTAATCAGTGCTAGGTTGGCTATGGAGCAAAACCGTGAAGTATTTGCTGTGCCTGGATCTGTGTTAGGAGGATATAGTCAAGGTTGCCATGATTTAATTAAAAATGGAGCAAAGCTTGTCGAGTCTGCTGCCGATATAATAGAAGAATTAGGTTGTTTATCAGATTATCACCTTGAACAATTGCATCTACGGCACCATATACAGGATAATGATACTAGTGATTTGCCATTCCCTTCGCTGTTAGCTAGTGTAGGATATGAAACTACTGCAATTGATGTGGTGGTTGAGGATAGTGGGAAACCGATAGATCTGGTGTTAATACAAATGCTTGAACTTGAATTACAAGGGTGGGTTGCAGCTGTGCCCGGTGGTTACGTCAGACTAAAGAGGAGTTAGCCATGTTTGATATCCTCATGTATTTATTTGAAAATTATGTTCATAGTGAAATTGAACTATTAGTTGATGAAGATGAACTCACTAAAGAGTTGACTCGTGCGGGTTTTCATCAAGTTGATATTATAAAAGCTCTTTCTTGGTTAGAGCACCTTGCTGATCTGCAAGAAAGCGATAAACCTTACTTGTGTAATCACGCTCAACATTCATTCCGTATTTATACTAAAGCGGAAATGGCTAAGTTAGATGTTGAGTGTCGTGGTTTTTTACTGTTCTTGGAGCAGATTCAAGTACTCAGTGTCGAAACTCGTGAAATGGTCATTGATCGTGTTATGGAGTTAGATGAACCCACATTAGGGTTAGAAGATCTCAAATGGGTGGTATTAATGGTACTATTTAATGTGCCAGGAAATGAATCAGCCTATGAGCAAATGGAAGATTTAATCTTCGAGCAGCCAGAAGGGCGTTTACACTCATAACAGAAAGGAGGCATAGCCTCCTTTTTTAGATCTACATCCCCAAGTTACCTGATGATTTTTAGTGCAGTGATAATTACTTGGTTGCCAGGCAAGATAATCATATGGATGGTTTAGTTATTCGATATCAACAATGATTACCGCAGTCTGGCGGGTAAATAAACTCGCCCTTGGCAGTCTAAAATGTTGAAAATGTCAGTGTATTACACTGCATTTTTGAACTCGAACTGATGATGAAAATCTGAATCCTGCATATTCAGGTAGTTTGACCATAAAATATTATTTACTGAGACCACCATGTCGAAAATTGATCAGCAGCTGTTTACTGTCCACGAGCATGCACTGGAGAAAGAGTTTGAACTTTGTCCTGTTTGTGGCTCAGAGCTGTCGGTTAAACACAGTAAACATGGCAGTTTTGTTGGCTGTAATAATTACCCTACCTGCGACTATACCCGGCCGTTAGTACAACATGAGTCGATCGAAACCCAAATTATCAGCGGTTCTGAATGCCCTAAATGTGGTAATGAACTGGCTGTTAAGTCTGGCCGATTTGGTATATTTATCGGCTGTACGCATTATCCCGAATGTACCCATATTGAAAAACATGATCACGCCAATGAAGCTGAGCAGATAACTTGTCCATTGTGCGCAAAAGGTCATCTAGAGTCTCGAACGAGTCGCTATGGAAAAACTTTTTTTGCATGCAGTGCCTACCCAAAATGCAAGTTTATCGTAAACTATCCCCCACATAATGAAACGTGTCCGGACTGTGGCTTCGGGATTTTAGTCGAACGTAAAGGTGCGGCAGGTAGCCGAGTAGAGTGCCCGCAAAAATCCTGTAAATATAAGCGTGCTTTATAGTTTTTATACCATTAATACCATGAAAGGAAATTCAATGTTGCAACTGCAGCCATCGGCTGTCGCCACCACCATACAACAAGGTGGCGTGATAGCTTACCCAACAGAAGCTGTATTTGGTTTAGGGTGTGATCCTGATAATGACAGTGCTATAGAGAAACTGTTGGCAGTGAAACAGCGTCCTTGGCAAAAAGGCTTAATTTTGGTGGCTAGTTCACTTGAACAACTATTACCTTATCTTGATATCACCCAATTAACGGAACAACAGCTTCAATTTGCTCAATCAAAGTGGCCTGGTCCATTTACGTTTGTGATGCCAATCCAATCACACGTATCAAAATTATTGTGTGGTGAGTTTGATTCTATTGCTGTAAGAGTATCTGCTCACCCAGTAGTGCGCGAGTTATGCAACACTCTCAATAAACCCTTAGTATCGACAAGTGCCAATTTAGCCGGTGAGCTGCCGGTGGTCGATGCACAACATATCATCACTGATTTTAGCGATAAAATTGATGCATTGATTTTAGGTAAGCTGGGCGAACAACGTCAGCCATCAACCATTATTGATGCTCGCAGTGGTCAAATTCTTCGTAATGGAAGCTAATATTATGTCAAACACTTCTTCCCATGTGCCAGACGCACAACAAGTAAAATCATTTTTGTTGGGGTTACAGCAAAATATTTGTCAGCGTTTAGAGTTGCTCGACGGTAAAGCGACTTTTAAAGCTGATTCGTGGGAGCGTGAAGAAGGCGGCGGCGGGACTAGTCGAGTATTAACTCAAGGCCAAGTATTTGAGCAAGCCGGCGTTAACTTTTCACATGTGATGGGGGCTGCTATGCCTGCATCAGCCACAGCACATCGTCCTGAGTTGGCGGGGCGTAGTTTTGAAGCGATGGGGGTGTCATTAGTTATTCACCCTAATAATCCGTTTATTCCGACGACTCATGCCAATGTGCGCTTTTTTATCGCCCGTAAAGAAGGTGCAGCTCCGGTATGGTGGTTTGGTGGTGGATTTGATTTAACGCCTTATTATCCCTTTAAAGAAGATGTTGTCAGCTGGCATCAAACGGCTAAAGATATTTGTGACCAATTTGGTGACGACGTTTATCCGAAGTATAAAAAATGGTGTGATGAATACTTCTTCTTACCTCATCGTAATGAAACTCGTGGTGTCGGTGGATTGTTTTTTGATGATCTAAACGAGCCAGGTTTTGAACGAAGCTTTGAGTTTATGCAGGCGGTAGGCAACGGCTTTATTGAAGCATATGCACCAATAGTCGAACGCAACAAAGAGTTAGAATATGGCGATGATGAGCGTCAGTTCCAGCTTTATCGTCGTGGTCGCTATGTTGAGTTTAACTTAGTTTACGATCGTGGCACTTTATTTGGCCTACAAACAGGTGGTCGAACAGAATCCATTTTAATGTCGATGCCACCTTTAGTTCGCTGGGAATATGCATTCACCCCTGAAGAAGGGACAGCAGAAGCTGAACTGTATGACATCTACTTAAAACCACAAGATTGGTTGGCTGCGGTCTAACGATTACGCATATTGTCAGCTAGTGTAGAAATAGCCTGAATAATCACTTGTTGATGTTCAGGCTTTTTTATGTTGTTTTGAATGGCTGCACGCATACAGATTAACCATTGATCTCGCATCGACTCGTCAATCGCAAAGGGCATGTGCCTTGCGCGTAAAGCCGGATGACCATGTTTTTGTTGATACAGTTGCGGCCCGCCTAACCAGCCACTTAAAAACTCATATAACTTTTGTTCCGATTCATGTAATGGTGAGCGATGTATCGCTAATAACGCTTGGGTCTCGGGGCGCGTTTGCATCTGTTGATAAAAGTCATGGGCAATCGCGCGGATCACCTTGTCGCCACCAATAAGTTCGTAGGCATTTGACTGCGTAGCGTCTCTGTCATCAATAGCTTGCTGTTTGGTGAATAATTTACGTAACCAGTTCATATTGTCTTTGTTTAAGTCAGTGTTTAATAATTTCAGGGTTATTATATCCAAATCAGTGTCATTGCAGGATCATTAATTGTTAATGTTTTGATACTAATTATTTAACGATTAGGCTGTATTTCGACAGTTAACTTGGTTAAATTAGTCGCAAAATAAGACAGGAGATCCTAATGGCAAAGTTAATGCCTTCTTTGGTTGCTGTGGCGTTATCAAGTGCAATTGCAGGTTGTAGCCCCGCAGAACAACAAGACCCAAAAGTGACAATTAATACCAACCCGTATCCAAGCACATATCAAATATTACCTAATTCAACGACATTGCTTAAAAATGCCATTGTATTAACCGGTACCGGTGAGCGTATTGATGATGCAGATGTATTAATTCAAGACGGTAAAATTAGCGCTGTGGGTCAACAACTCTCCGCTGAGGGGGCTGTTGTTATTGATGCAAAAGGTAAGTGGATTACGCCTGGTATTATTGATGTGCATTCACACTTGGGGGTTTATCCGAGCCCCAATGCCGAGTCACACAATGACGGCAATGAAATGACTAACCCGGTAACTGCCGAAGTATGGGCTGAACATAGTGTATGGCCGCAAGACCCTGGTTTCAATCGTGCCCGTGAAGGTGGAATTACAACACTTCAAATTTTACCTGGCTCAGCCAACCTGATTGGTGGGCGTGGTGTCACGCTCAAAAATGTTCCCGCGACGACCATGCAAGCGATGAAGTTTCCTGCCGCGCCTTATGGGCTAAAAATGGCCTGTGGTGAAAACCCTAAAAACCTTTATGGCAGCCGTAACGAATTACCGATGACACGTATGGGTAATATGGCGGGCTACCGCACTGCGTTTATCCAAGCTACAGAATATAAACGAGCTTGGGATAAATACGATGTGGATTACACAGCAGGTAAAAACCCTGTTGCACCTAAGCGTGACTTAATGAAAGACACACTAAAAGGTGTACTTGAAGGTGATATTTTAATTCACAATCATTGCTATAAAGCTGAAGAAATGGCGATGATGATCGACTTAGGCAAAGAGTTTGGTTATCACGCAGGCACGTTCCATCATGCAGTAGAAGCTTATAAAATTGCCGACTTATTAGCAGAAAACGGTAACTGTGCAGCAATGTGGCCAGATTGGTGGGGCTTCAAGCTAGAGGCTTACGACATGGTGCTCGAAAATGTTGCCATAGTCGATGCGGTTAAAAATTCTTGTGCCGTCGTGCATTCAGATTCTGGCGTAACCATTCAGCGCCTTAATCAAGAAACAGCAAAAATTATGAATAATGCTAATGATCAAGGCTTTGACTTAAAAGCTGAGTACGTGATTGGCTGGATTACTGTTAATGCGGCAAAATCGTTGGGCATTAGCGATAAAACCGGTTCGCTCGAAAAGGGTAAAAATGCTGATGTGGTCGTGTGGAATACCAATCCGTTCAGTGTATACGCTCAAGCCGAACAGGTATTTATTGATGGTGCAAAAGTGTATGACCGTCAAGACCCTGCCTATCAAGCGCAAAGTGACTTTATGTTAGGTCAACAATAAGGAGCAAGATCATGACACTATTTAAAAAATCGGTACTTGCTTTAAGTTTATCAGCCAGCCTTGTATTGAGTTGTGCTGTTCAGGCCAAAAGCGTAGCGATTATTCATGCCACAGTGCATACAGTAACAGAAAAAGGCGTACTAACAGATGCCACCGTTGTTATTGAAGACGGTACTATTGTGGCTATCAACCCAGCATCACCGATAGCCGATAGTGTGATAGATGCTAAAGGGGCAATATTAACTCCAGGCTTTATCGCTAGTATGAATGATTTGGGGTTAGTGGAAATTGGTGCGGTAGCATCTTCACGTGACGCTTACGAAAAAGAAGCCGATGTTATTTTCGATCCTAGTTTAGCTTACAATCCTAAGGCATCCACGGTGCCATTTGCTCGCAAGGGCGGTATAACTCGAAATGTAGTGTCATCTGGTGGCGGCGAAGGCATTTTTGCAGGACAAACATTTACCGTAGATTTAAGTGGTGATTGGGACAGTATGTTGGCCGCTAACACAGGGTTAGTCGTTGGGTTAGGTGCTATAGAAGAAGGATCGCGAGCTGCAGGAATGCAGCAATTAATCCATAAACTTGAAGATGCTAAAAAAGCGCAAAGTAAAAAGAGTAAAGGGAAGAAAAAAACTGAAGATGATAGTGAAGCACCAAGTCGTGAAGACGATATTATAAATGCAGTTCTCGCGGGTGAAAAATCATTAATTGTCGCTGTTGACCGTGCTAGTGATATTTTGCATTTAATTAAGCTCAAGCAAGATTTAGGTCTAGATCTTATTTTGGTTAATGCAGCAGATGCTATATTAGTGGCCGATAAGCTGGTGCAAGCAAGCATCCCCGTGGTTATTGACAGCATGCGTAACTTACCTGAAAGTTTTGATTCGTTGCATAATTCACTCGAAAATGCAGGTAAACTAGCGAAAGCGGGTGTAAAAGTAGCCATTACTTTACCTGGTGACAGTCATAGTATTTACGCATTACGTTTTAGTGCCGGTAATGCGGTTGCGAATGGGATGAACTATGATGATGCTCTGGCTTCTGTGACGGCAAATGTGGCTGATATTTTCCATTTAGATTCAGGACGGATTGCGGTTGGCAAGCCTGCTGACTTAGTGTTATGGAGCGGAGACCCTTTCGAGTTCAGTAGTAAAGTACAAAAGATGTGGATTGCAGGCGAGGAGCAAAGCACTGACAGTCGTCAAGACAAGCTGCGTGATCGCTATTTACAAAAAACGGCAATGCCTGAAGCATATAGCCGATAACATCTCACAATTTACGTGGGACGTTTCCCTTAATCGTTAATGGAGAGATAAAGCGAATGACAGATAAGTATGCTGTATTTGGTAACCCAATAGCGCAAAGTAAGTCACCATTTATACATACTGAGTTTGCCAAGCAAACTCAGCAAGACTTAAGCTATGAAGCCATTCTCGCGCCTGTCGATCAATTTGACTCTTCGTTAACGGCATTCTTTGCTGAGGGTGGTAAAGGTGCCAATGTTACCGCGCCTTTTAAAGAACAAGCATTTTCCATGTGTGACGAACTCAGTGAAATGGCTAAACTCGCCGGTTCAGTAAACACTTTATTTAATTTGCCCGATGGCAAAATTGGTGGTGACAATACTGATGGTGTTGGCTTGGTGAATGACCTAGAAATGCTATTTGGTTCGCTAAAAGGTAAGCGAGTGTTATTGGTGGGTGCTGGTGGCGCGGCAAGAGGCTGTATTTTACCTATATTGCAGCACAATGTGGCTCAGTTGATTATCTGTAATCGGACTCACGAAAAAGCAGAGCAACTTCAAACCTTATTCAATGAGTATGGTAACTTTTTTGCTAAACCCATTGAAGATCTAATATCGCCATTTGATTTAGTGATTAACTCAACTTCAGCAGGCTTATCTGGACAATTAATTTCCTTGCCTAGTGTTATCGTAGATGAAACCACAGATTGTTACGACATGACCTACAGCCAACAAACCACAGCCTTTAACCAATGGGCTCAAGAACAACACGCTCGTAAAACCGCTGATGGTTTAGGGATGTTGGTAGGCCAAGCTGCTAAAAGTTTTAGTTTATGGCGTGGAGTTACACCAGATACAGGTTCTGTTATGCGAAAACTGCGTGAATCATTAGTACAAAAGGCAGCGGACTAATGAATCAAAGCGTGATATTTACCGACCAAGTCTACATCGAAACCAATCAAGTGAAGTTTGTTGCTCAGCAGCAAGGAATGAATATCAACTGCTATGCCAGTTTCTCAATCATCAGTCAGCTTTGCGACAAGCAAGTTGTGAGTGGAAGTAATGCTGTGAGTTTATTTGAGCAATGTCGGTTTGACCTTGAAGACCAAGCAGAAGCATTGATTGAACAAGAAGCTTTTAGTGACAGTGGTGACATTGTTTTAGCTTAAGGCTAATTCAGTTTTTTCTTGAGTCGCTTTTGGCTATACATATTATTATCTGCTTGTTTAAACGCGCTAGCCCAATCTTGATTATACTGAGCAAATCCGTAGCTAAAATTAATCGCAGGGGTTAACAGTGCTAGGTCGTGCTGCAATTGAGTTATTTGCTGCTCTAAGACATCAATTGGGCCATGGCATAAAGCAATAAACTCATCACCACCATATCGAGCGACTAAAAAGTGAGGATGCCAGATTGATTTTAGTGATTGTGCAAAGGTCTTCAATGCATCGTCACCAGCCTGGTGTCCGTACTGATCATTTAACGGCTTTAAGTTATCCATATCCAAAATAATGATATAGCTAGCTAACTCTAGGTGGTAGTGCCATTGTAGAATGGATGCATCAAATTTTTTGCGGTTATACAGCTCGGTTAATCCATCGTAATCGGCTAGGAGCTCAATCTTTTTAGACTTTTGGTACAGTAAAATTGCGTTCGCGGCTTCTGATGTAAGAATATTAACCAGATTGATATCGTAATCTCCAAAGGCTTCCATCTTGCAACTGTCTAAGTTCATCATTCCATAAAGTTCACCATCAATACGGATTGGACTAGACAAGGTTGAACAAATTGGCTTTATTGAAGCATGTAAGAGTGCATGTTGATCTTCGGTTGTGAGTGTGCTTTTAGCATTGATGTTTTTCATATTGTTAATAACAACTGCTTTATCACACCGGCCATTTGTTCGTCGAAACTGAAAGGTCTCTTCTAAAGTAAAGTTGATTTTTCGAAGTGCTTCAATGTCTAAGCCCACAACTGATTCAAACTGTAATCTTTTAGTTTTTTTATCGACCAAAATAATACTGCCCATTTCTGCATCTTCTATAGCACTTACTGCTTTTTGTAATAAAGCGTCTAAAAAAGCCTTTTCAGAACCATATTGGCTAGATAAATTAACTAGCTCAAAAGTCGTATCGTTAATATGGATCACTTGTTCTAAATGTTGCCAAAGACGCAAAATATTTTGTTTGTGCATGTAATAAGTGATGCCATAGCTCAAAGCATAAACGCAACAAATAAGTATTAGATACAGATAGGATGTAGAACTATCAGATATGGCGAATGTGAAGATAATAAAGAACAACAATAAAGGCACAGCAAGTAGTAGTAAGTGACTCTTAAAGTCGAAATAGGCAATGTGTTTATTGTTAATGCTACTTTTAGTGTGCACTGTAATCATCCTTGGTAGAAAATCGATAATACTGTTTCGCATTAAACATGTTGATAGTCGTACCTCTACTCAAACGATAACATTAATGAAATGTAGATTAACTCAGATTGTGTGCATATTTTTATATAGTGACAAAATAATACAACATCCAAAATTGACTCTCTATCATATAAATCCATGTGAGTTTAGCAACGAATACCTTAAAGAATTGTGTGAGATGATTTGTTATGACAGGCGCTAAGTAGAATAGACCAACATCATATTGGCCTTTATCGTTTATATGAATCAACTCTACTGTTGTAAGTCGACTAAGTATTCATTTTTTAAACGAACATAGTTATCAGCAGACTGCGGTAAAAATGCAAGTTCAGCGTCAGTTAAAGGTCGAACTTGTTTGCATGGGCTACCAACATATAAATAACCACTCTGTAAAACTTTGTTGGGTGGCACTAGTGAACCCGCACCCACAATCACATCATCTTCTATAATCGCACCATCAAGTAAAATTGCACCCATACCGATTAATACACGATGGCCAATCTTGCAACCATGTAACATCGCCTTATGGCCAATAGTCACATCATCACCAATGATCAGTGGGTGACCATCAGGATTTGCAGCAGACTTACGGCCTACATGCAATATACTGCCATCTTGAACATTACTGCGTTTACCAATGCGTATCTTATTTACATCACCACGTGCGGCTACTAAAGGCCAAATACTCGCGTCATGGTCTAATTTAATGTCCCCAACCAGCACTGCAGACTCGTCAACATAGACGTTATCAGCTAAATCAGGGTGAATTCCTTGGTAAGTTCGTACATTCGTAGACATAACAATCCTTATATATTCATGGTTTGTGACAGTATAATGCTTAAAAACTAGCTGGTCAGGCTAAATTATCCGCAAACGAGTCAAAAATAACAAATAAGCCTTAAAAAGGCCTTGCGCTAAATCGTGTGGTGCCTATAATGCGCATCCACTGACACGGCAGACAGCGCAAGCGGTTACTGAGTCAGTTTGAATTAAGTGCTTCAAAACACAGAGTTCAAGGCGAAAAGAAAGTTTGAAAAAACACTTGACGCCAACACGGGAAAGCGTAGAATACGCACCCCAAGCCAACGACCTAGCGTCAGCGGCCGCTGAATGAAAAATCGAAAGATGTTCATGTTAGCAACGCTCTTTAACAATCTAAACAAGAAATCTGTGTGGACATTCACAGGTATTGAGTTATTCGAAATTGTCTTCTGTTCTTAGGAAT
>NZ_JACJFI010000123.1:0-5992 GCF_014164505.1 Shewanella sp. SG41-4
ACGTGATTCGCCGATACATTGAGCAGCAACAAACGCCGAACTAAAGTCAAAACCGTGCCAGCTACGCTGCCAGTGCCTTACATCCCCGACCTGAAGGACGGGGTTTTACGGCGCGTCTGATAAAATACATTGAATTATGCGGTATTGAAGAAAACATCTACATTGGTTTCATCACAAAAATAACCTAAAAAAACATCGCCATTGTACCGCTAAACGGTAGGCGTAATGCTGGCTGATTGTTTAGTATTCTGGGTTAGTACACTGAGTTAGTAAACTGAGTTAGTAAACTGAGTTAGCACGTTGGGTTAGTTCGCTGAATTAGTACACTGGATTAGTACGCTGAATTAGCACGAAGATCTTCACATAAACTAAGTCAGCCTCGCGAGACGAGGCCGACTTCAATGAAGGCTTACTGTGGCTGTTTTGTCTCTGGATAAAGACTATTCCACCATTGTGGCTCATCTTTTAGTTTTAAATCAAACCATGCCATAGTGGTATTCCACCAATCAAAGCGGGCTTGGCGGCTATTGATGTGATGGTCTTGGTCGTTAAACTCAACCAGCTCCACTTCTTTACCAAGCAGTTTAAGGGCGGTGTACATGTAATGGCTTTCGCCTACTGGTACGTTGGTGTCGGCATTACCATGAATAAGCAATAACGGTGTGGTAATTTTATCTGCATGGTATAGCGGGCTTTGCTCAACATAGAGCTCAGGATTATTCCACGGAAAACTGCCGCGACTCGCCACGCCAGAATAACCATAACCCCACCAGCCATGGCCCCAGTAAGACGATAAATTACTGATCCCCGCATGCGACATTGACGCCGCAAAAATATCGGTTTTTGTAGCCAAATACATGGTCATAAAGCCACCATAAGATGCGCCCATATTGCCCACACGTTTAGCATCAACCGACGGGTATGCATTTAAGAAGGCTTTAGTGCCCTCAATAATATCGTCAGCGCTGTACTTGCCCCAGGCATTAACATGACGACCACTAAAGGCTTGGCCATATCCGGTAGCACCGTTTGGTTGCACAACATACACAACATAACCCTGGGCGGCCCATAAATTAAATGGCCAACGTCCGGTAAAGTGACGCCCTACAGGTGAGGTACCGCCATAGTAATACACTAATGCGGGATACTTTTTACTGGCATCAAAGTCGGCAGGCAAATAAACTCTGCCATCAATATTATGCCCATGGGTATTGGTAAAATCGAAATCTTCAATTTTACCCAAACGTGTGTTGGCATAGCTCAGTTGTTGACTATCAAACAGCAACTGTTTACGGCTTGAATTAAGCGCCATTTTATAGGCTTTTTGAGGCGCAGTGGCAGAGGTACCTGCAAATACTAATGTTGGCGTAGATTGCTCAATGGCAACACTAAAGCCGTCGATCATATCCACACCTGTGTCTATATGACTAAAACGACTTTTACGTTTATCAAAAAGATACAGTGGCGAACGATCACCTTCGGTTACCGTTAATATCACATCATCATTTTCAAGCTTAGTCATGCTGCCGATAGCAGGGTCAAAGTCTTTACTTAACGCACTCACATTACCTTTAGCATCACGCCAATATAATTGCCCATCATAGTCGTTAACTTCGATGGTGTTGTCTTGGATGCCAACGCCATCCATAAAACGGGGTCCAGCGGTAATGTACATGCCATCATCGGCGTATAGCGCAGCGTTAAAGCTACGATATGCACCAATAGTAGTTTCGGTTAAGTCTTTTAGATCCAACTCAATTAACTGCGTTATTCCATGGGCAGGCTCGGCATAATCAACCGGCGAGCGCGTTAGCAACAATCTACCTTTATCGACATTACTGTCTAACAAAGCGCTGCTGAAGTTGTTGTCTGTCAGTTGACGAATAAAACCTGAGGCCACCTCTAATTGATATAGCTGGCTATTGTTACGCCATCCACTCCAGCGATCTTCTAATGCTCGAAAACGCTTTGATGTCGCCTTGTCATCGGCTTTAAAAGGCTTTTCCCAACTGAATAACAGACTGTCGCCGTACCAATGTAGGCCAGACGCATTATCCATATCGGTTGCGGCCACGTTAATGGTTAAGTCAGCCACATTAAGTAACTGGATTTGTTTATTGGTCACAAAGGCTAATTGTTGACTGTCGCTCGACCATACTGCGCTGCTTGGACGGTTATCTTGCCAGCGATACATCACACTGTTGTCCGATAATTTGCGTAACTCGGTCACTTGAATTGGCGTATCGCCTTGGCTAGCTTGGTATTCAATGGTCGATTGCAGTAAATACTTGCCATTAGGTGACACGGTTAAGCCACTGATCACTTTTGAATCGAATAACTGCTGGGCAGATACACGCTGCGTTTTTTGTGCAGCAAAGTCGAGATTATCAACTTCACTTTTGCCCTGCCAATCAAGGTTAAATGGCACGTCTTGCGTTTGGCCATCAGCCAATACCACAAGCTGATAGTCACCATTTGTCAGTTCAAGTTCGACTTTATCAGCAGATTTAACCAACTGCCCATTCAAATACACTTGTGGATTTTCAAGCCCGTTAACAGTTAATGTGCCTTGGGTAAATCGCTGAGTCGATAGCGGCAGCTTATAGGCTAACCAATCCTCACCTTCAATCTTCGCTGAGGCAGCTTGCCAAGTAAGTTGTTGATTAAATACTTGAACCGTTTTTGCCTGTGTTTGACCAGACTTATCAACTAAGTTAGCAACTAGGTTAGCTCGTAGCGCATCTGCATGGGCACTTTTCGATAATGGCGCTGCTGATACTTGATCCACAGGGCCGATTCGCTGAATGTACTTAGCATCAATTTCTGCCCCATTTGCCATGCCCGATATTGCAATGGCTAAACTGGTTAACACCAGAGAAAACGTTTTCATTACCTGTCCTTATTGTTGTTTTTTTTATTGATTCTTTATGCAAGTGTGACAAAACTGACCGATAAATGCATATTTTTTGTGTATCAATAATTGTCGCCCTTTGTATATGCGAATAATTGATTAACAAGGATAAGTGAATTAGCGAGAGGGAGTGAATTAAAGAAACAATACGGTGAAAATGGAAATGAAATAGAAACCGCCAGTATTGGACTGACGGTTTATCTTTTTTGTGACGAGTCAACTTACACGAGTAAAACGCGATTAATGACCAAATTTAACTCTTACACCTGCGTTAGCAATAAAGCCATCGTTACGTGACCAAATATCGGTAGTCCATTGGCCGCTAGGCGATCTATTAGGCAGTAACATTGGATGTTCATCGGTTTGTTTTACATCGAGTAAGTTTTCTAAGTTAATAAACCAACTGACTCTGCCAACAGTAATTTCGCCCATTAAACCAAGATGCCAATAAGGGTTAGTTTCATCAATATAAGGGTTATCGTTAACATTTTGGGTGCCGGTATAATAAGCTTCAAAACCAGCTCTAAAGTTGCCATGTTGCTCCCACATAGCAACAAAACCACCAGAATGACGTGGTGTTAAGGCAATGGCTCTTCTGCCGTCCCCGTCGGGTGAAGCTTCAGTTGCGTCTAAATACAAGTAACTTGCGATCAACTTAACATCGCCTAAATAGTAACGCAGCAACACTTCAGAACCACGGATCTGACTTTCGCCGGGTGCATTAACTAACCTAACAGCGTCTAAGGAACCATCGTTATTGACAGAGAAAGCCTCTAAACCCGTGACGTTATCCACATTCGAGCCAAACAAAGTCAAACTCGTTTCCACATCATCAAAGGTATAACTCACATCAAGCGATGCCGTTTTAGCGCGCTCTTCTTGTAAGTTGTCAATCGGCGCTAATCTTGATAATCCTGCGGCCTCAATCTCTTCAACAAACGGCGTAGGGGCAAAGTAGCCCTCCCCATAAGAGCCTCTTATGGTTAAGTCACTTGGGCGATAAAGCACCGATACTCTTGGGCTAAATTGAGTACCATATTCACTGTGCTCATCAATGCGCGCACTGTAAGATGTGGTGATTTGGTCTGTCAGCTCATAATCAAGTTGAGCAAATGCACCCGGCACTTTATAAGAATAATCGAACTCAGGGTACGTGTCAGAGGCAAAGATTTCAGACTGATACGCTAAACCAACAACCCAATCACTGTTATCGGTATAACCTGCAATGCTATTTTCAAGCAAATAACTCTCGTGTTGGTCTTCTTCTATATCGGCACCATAAACATGCACATGATCTTGTACCATCGCCGATGCGCGTGTATTAAACGTCAATGACTCTAATAACGGCATACTAAACACCAGGCCGCCATCAAGCCTATCGGAATCTTGCGATTGTTCAAACGAAGTGCCATCAGCGACCGTGTTATCACCTAAAGTACCGCCAGTGCGTTGCTCGGTCATAAACCCGCTAGTCACATACAGAGTTTGCCCTTCTTGTCCTTCCCAAAATAAACGCGGACGCACAGTGTATCGCTCATAACCTGCCAGATCGATCCAACCGTCACTATCAATATCTTGCTTGTCTTGATAATGAGCCCCTGCCGTCACCGACCCTTTTACATTCTCGCTCAATGGCGACTCAAAATAGGTGGTCACATCCTGACCATCGCGCGTGGTTGCATTGACCAACACTTCACCACTGAGTTCATCACCAGGCGTTCGAGATACAAGGTTAATTACCCCGCCGAGTGCTGACCCACCATAAAGTGATGACGCCGAGCCTTTAATAATTTCAACGCGACTTAGATCTGTCGGCGGCACTTGCAACAAACCAATCGACCCTGCTTGGTTACCGTACAGCGGTAAACCATCTGCCAGTAATTGGGTATAACGACCATACAAGCCTTGTAGGCGAATATTGGCACTGCCTAACGCCGGAGAAGTTGTTTGTAATCTTACCCCACCCGTTTCAGCCACCAGCATAGAAATATTACCCGGTCTCATCGCTGCTTTTTCTTCAATCTCTTCGCGGTTAATCACCTCGACTCGAATAGGTTGTTCATCGGCAATCCGCCCAGAGCGAGTAGCTTGTATGACAATGGTTTCCATTTCTTCTTCGTGTTCATGCTCGTGTTCATCCACGTCAGCTTTTGGGTCATCATGCTCAGAATATTGAGGGATTGCACTGTGGTTTTCACTGTGGATTTCACTGTCATTCTCACTGTGGTTTGCACTCTGCCCAGACGAATTTGTCGAGTCATCCACCACATTGGCTTCACTCACCCCAATAACACCTAGCGACAAAATTAATGACGCCGCGGAATAACTCAACATACAACTTCCTTATAACAAGACATTATCGAAAAATGATATGCTTAAGCTTAAAGGTTACAGCCACTGGAAGGTCAATATGAAAATAAGTGAATTGGCATTAATTGCTCAGGTATCGGTTAAAACCATCAGATACTATGAGCAGATTGGACTACTCTCCCCGCCAATCCGTACCAGTAATGGCTATCGTCATTACCAAGAAAAAGACATAGAGACATTGGTATTTATAAGACGATGCAGAGAATTAAACATCGGACTCGATGACATCAAGCGTTTGGTTGATACACAACAAGACCCAAAATCGTCGTGCGCATTAGTCGACAACATCATTGCCGAACAACTTGCCCGCATTCAACAAACCCAGCGGGAATTAGCATTACTAGAGCAATCATTAGCCGCACTCGCGAGCTGTTGTAAAAGCCATCAGATAAAGGATTGCAGTATTTTACAGACGCTGAAATCGGTTTAAGTGAATTAAAACAGTATCTTACCAATACCGTTAGCAAAGGCGATGGGGTAACCCAGTGAACATTTGCAATGAGTTGTTCGCCTTTCGAGAGCTAACGATTTTCGATTTTCCAACATGTGGAAAACGCTATTTTGTTAACTGAGTGAGGTGCTGAGCTAACGATTTTCGATTTTCCAACATGTGGAAAACGCTATTTTGTTAACTGAGTGAGGTGCTGAGATAACGATTTTCGATTTTCCAACATGTGGAAAACGCTATTTTGTTAACTGAGTGAGGTGCTG
>NZ_JACJFI010000123.1:6092-11757 GCF_014164505.1 Shewanella sp. SG41-4
TTTTCGATTTTCCAACATGTGGAAAACGCTATTTTGTTAACTGAGTGAGGTGCTGAGATAACGATTTTCGATTTTCCAACATGTGGAAAACGCTATTTTGTTAACTGAGTGAGGTGCTGAGATAAATAGCGGTGTAACGTTAACTTCATTCATTATGAATATTGCCATTGAAAAAGCACTGCGAGTATTAAGTTCCACTAATACTGACATGTCACCTCAAAAACATATGATTCGAGTGAAAGATGTAACCAATGAACTAGGTATGTGAATTTAGTTGTTGATCATTCCAGAAGTGCGTCTTTGTGATATTCGAAACTGAACGAATCCGAGATAAAACCTTTTAAATCAAACTCTTGGTCTTCTTTCAAAACATCAAGGATCCGCATCCAACCCAGATAATTGGGCAAATAATCTGTTCCGACTCCGTTAAATTGCTCCATCCAGCTTCGTAGGCGGGACATGTAATTATTGACGTTCTGTATATGGAACTGCTTGCCAATCACCCGTTCACCCTTGCAGGTAATAGTTCGGTAGTGCGTCAAGTTATTCTCTTTTGCAAAAGAACGATAAGAATGCGCATCATCGGAGCACAGAATAGAGTCAGGAACGACAATCGGCTTTAGTGCCAATCCAATCTTTTCTTTATTCGGTCTGCCGAGCCTTACGTTAACAAAAACCAATAAAAATGATTATATTGATGCCGATCAATAGCTGAAGCATGCACAAGGCCATCGATGCGCTTTGTTGGTGTAAAAACACAGACCTCACAAGCCATTTGGGCTTTTTGAGGACAATCTAGCGCGGAACTCATCGTGGAGCGGGTGGTAGAGCAGCTAATGAAGACTCCGAATACATTAGCGCAAACCAACCTCGTTATCGACAATATCATTTACAATAACGAGGCGGACCATACATTTTTGTGTCTGTTGTTTAAGTTAATTGCCAAGGTTCTCTAGGTATTTAACGAACGGAGCAAAATCACCTTTGTCAGCTTCCTTAAGGCAAGAGATATAAGCTTTGCGCTCTTCGCTCACTTTCTCTAGGTTGCCCTCTGCCCAGTTAAGCGGTGGTTCTTCTAGTAAAACCATGCGAACAACATCGGTAAATATACGCGAGTGCCTGCCGTTACCATTTGGGAAAGGGTGAATCTCAACAAGCTTGTGCTGTATGCGAGCGCTGAGCTCTAGATGTGAGTAGTGTTTGAACTTTACCCAGCACTTGGCATCTTCTAGAAAGTTGTGGAGCTTGGGCCTGATTTGGAAGGGATCGCAGCCAATGCTTAACTCTTTGTTTCGAGTGGCCCCTGCCCAGGTCCATACATCACCAAATAGGTGCTGATGGAGGGCAAGAACGAACTCAGCTGAGAAAATAGAATCCAGCGTTAGGCCAGAGATACCACTAACCCATTGCTGGCCTGCTAGTATATTGGATTGTTCAAGTTCGTTAAGTTGTTCTCTTGTTGTTACGTGTGGGTGTTTCACCCCTTCCATATCATCTGGATCAAGCGGTGTAGCAGCTTCTTGTTCATCAATGATCAAATTACTTTGTCTTCCTTATTTTTGCCCCATAGCTTACGCCCACCGGCACGCATAATTTCTTCGGCTAGCTCACTTATTAAGATATTTTCTTTCTCTTTGCTAACTGATTGCGCCTCTAGAAACATATTTTTAGATGCTTTCTTTACTTCTATTGTCGCAATCATCAGCGCACGCTCTTGCATTGTGTCAGAAACAGCCTTTTTAGGTTTTAGAGTGTATGAGAAGTCACAGTCTAGAGCTTCAGCCAGTTGCTTTAACTGATTTAGAGTTATGTCGCCATCAGCCTCGCGCCTTTCAAGGACTGAAATTCTATTTCTTGTCATGCCAGCTCTATCTGCTAGCTGGGCGCCTGACATATCAAGAGCTTTTCTTACTGTTCTAATCCAGCCCTCTTTAGGTATTGAGGGGATTAGCGTTCCCTTAACTGCATCAACCAGTTCTCTGTACTGTCTTAAAACCGTTTTTTTAACGGGTTGTTGCTTGTGCGGATTGCTTCGAAAAGAGTACATAGTAACCTCGTTTTCCATTGTTTATATCTTAAGTATAATCGAAATTAGATACACTTTCCATTTTGCGTATTTCAATATGATGACACAAATGTGATATTTGTATCACATTATAGATACATAATATCTTGTATTGAATTTATTTTGATTACAGATTAACAGTTAATGCATCTTAATTGAGATACATATTTTGTTAGGCGTATGAGATTATAGATACTAATTATGCTTTTGTATCTTAAAAAGGATACATAAAATTAACTACTGTAATTGGATTAAGATACAAAAACCACTTAATAGCGGCTTTTTTGTGCTTGAAGGCTAGCTGAGGTGAGTAGCTCGCGCAAGACAATGAGGTCAAGTGTTGCCTCTTATCACCCATTACTTTTTGTATTTTAAAATCAGTAACCACCCCAAAACACAACTTGAGCCGTAGCTCACATTGGGGCGTGCGACGTGAGGTCGTATGAAGCGCTGTTCACCGCTTTTGAGTGAACCATCTGTATCACCAGATGAACCTAGGAACAATGGTTAAAGTCTGGCTTTATGGATAAAGGGCTGTTTTATCATACTAATGAGGGCACACCACAAGGAGAGGTTATATCCCCAACCTTGATGCTAATGACTCTGGCAGGACTCGAACAGCGCATAAAGTCTACAGCACTCAAAAAGGGTGCCAGAGCCAACTTTATTGGATACGCAGACGATTTCGTCGTCACCTGCGCTTCAAAGGAAGTGCTCGAGAACGATATCAAACCGTTGATCGCTGATGTCTTAGCGGAAAGAGGCTTAACACTCTCCGAAGAGAAAACGCATATTACCCACATCAGCAATGGTTTTGACTTCTTAGGGTTTAATCATAGGAAGTACAAAGGAAAAATTGCTCATTAAACCGAGTAAATCCAACACGCTGTTGTTCTTGAGTAACCTGCGCGAACTCATCAAAAAGCACGCAACCATCCATATTAACGACCTTATCAAACTTATAAATCCGAAACTATGGGGGTGGGCGAATTATTATCGTCATTGTGTTGCTAAACAAGTATTCGGATATGTTGGGCACAAACTATTCTATTTGTTATGGCACTGGGCAGTAAGGTGTCATCCTACAAAGTCTAAAACATGGCTCTTAAATACTTCATCAACCGAAAAGGCCAGTGGCAATTTCACGATTGGCAGAAGGTCATGGATATGGATTGCCAATTTAATCTATTCCAAATAGCCAAAGTGCCTATTGAGATGCATGTGAAAATCCAAAGTACAGCTATACCATTTGCCCCTCAATACCAAGAATACTTGGCTATGAGAAAGTCAAAAAAGCAAGCCCGTAACGCTAGGAACGAACCTGCTCTCACTGCTTTATAAGTTGCTGGGTATCTAACGATACCTTTGTGGATGCTTGAGGCTTGAGCCTAGTGCAGTGAAAGTTGCACGCTGGGTTCTTAGGGGGACGGCACTTGGCAACAAGTGTAGTCTACCCGACATTTTTTGCAGCGAATTGTTGACCATTACACACATATACAAATTCAAGGCAGAGACGTTGAGGTGGAGTTATTCTACATAAAAAGTCGATAACGCAATAAAAATGGCCGACAAACGCTGCCGGAAGGGTTTGGGTAAAACGTTTTACTCTTTGTTGAATGAAGCTTTGCGAAGTGATTGTTGCTTAGATGACTAGGCAGCAATCCATTCGCCTCGATTAACACATTTTTAACTCGAACAACATTCAATCAGCAAAGTTCAACAGGCCCTAGAGGTGTCAGTCTTTTGATGAACTTGATCACGTAATGATAATCTATCGCAGTATCAAGCCAATATGGTCTAATCCAGAAAGTCTTCAAACATCTCAAAACCCATCATGTTATTCAATTCCTGCTGATGGTTCCGCTGACTTAACTGTTTACGCATGGCTTGTACAGTCGTGACGTTATTGATCTTAGCGTATAATGCTTCTGATTCAACTATCAACAGATCGCCATATTGCTCCAACGTTTTTGCGCGCGACGCCTTTCCGCCACCACCAAAACGACGCCAAATTTCTGATTTAATGTCGTTGCCATCCAACATAAATTGATGCTCTTGGTTTAGTAATGCTATTTTTGAATATAATGCTGCCTCAACTCGCTTTATCATGTCCTCATCAGCGATGAGTTTATATTCGGGCAGATATTCTTGTGCCATCATCAGTAACGCGAGAGCATCTTTATCTTTTTTAGCCTGCGAAAGATGCTGCATTAAGTCTTTCTTCAAGGCTTTTTGCTCAGGATCTTGCTCCTTATCCGGATGAAGTAGATTAGCGAGTTGTCGATACAGTTTCGTCATCGCTCTATCTTCAAATAACGCTGTGTCCATCGGTAATTCAGAGTCATCATTTTCGAATGAAAAGTCATCACCCATGTTCCAATCTGGTCCATCCCACTCAAAATCATCTTCTGCTTCTGAGTTATTGCCTTGGCTCAGCATGTCTTGAATATAAGCTTGAAAACGTTCAGGATGATGTATCATGTCAATAAGCTCTTCGTCGCTTAAAGGCAACCACTGACCGAACATTTCAAACAGATCTTCCCGAAGAGCCTCAAGCTCCTCATCACTAACAGTTTGATTTGGCATAATTGATTGAAAATCAACCAGCAATGAAGTAAAAAACTCACGTAAATCAGTCGTACTAATGGGATTAAATGGATTAGCCTCAAGTATAGTTAACTCCTCCTCAATCCAATCATAAAGTGCAATCCTTTGCTTACCCTTAATCGTTTTGCGTGGCACAAACGTTAACAAATGTCTGATCCACTCTCCGGTCGCAGTACACACAACATGCTCTTTTGATTCTATTAATGGTTTAAATTCTTCATAAAAACCATCTAACTTAGCGCGATAGCGTTGATTACGGGCTTGTTTTTTCTCAACGTCTGACCACAACTTTTCGAGTTTTTTCGACTGTTTTTTTGATTGATGTAATGTAGAGTCATCAATAAGCGTCATTAATGTCATGCAGAGTACCGTTTTACCACTTGTTTGATTAAAGAGTGAATAGTATCAATAATAATGTTGTTTATCTCAACGTTAAGTAGCTTTCCGTTTCATTTTGGTTACGAATAGAAGTGAAAGCCCAAGAAGACTAAGCGGTCAATCCCCCCAATAATACCCGAGCTTTAATATAGTGCTTTTTTTTACCGGAGGCACTATGAACCAAGAGCAAAAGCACGCTCATTAGGTATCAATTGTTGAGCAACAAAAACACAGCGAGTGTGAGCTTACGGCAGCATAGTTCAACTTCTATCTTTTAAACTGATTTAATGATCGCAACTAAATAACCAGGTAAAAAACTAATTAATAGTCTGCAATCACCATAGGCCTGTCAAAGACTCCCAAGCAAACTGGTGCACAAGATCGACAAACAAAAACAAAGGTCGAAACCTTGATTTTATGTAGTGCAGTGAATTGTTGTTTGTCGTCAAATCGACTTTAACGCTGCTCTAGCGGATCTTGCGAATAATCATGCCTCGACTAGAAATACCGTAATCAATTATTCGTATTGAAAATTTTGTTGCTTTTGCACGGTGCAATCCACGATTGCTAATGTTAAAAAATACTATGATGGAACCGCTTTTTCCACAATGTGAT
>NZ_JACJFI010000124.1 GCF_014164505.1 Shewanella sp. SG41-4
GCACCTTTCGACCTTGAACATAAGCCAAGTCTTGTGTTAAATCTGCTAATAACGCATCGACATATTGTTGTTGTGGTAACTCACTATTTTGACCATGGGAGTTAAAGTCACAATAAGGGCATTTTTGCACGCACCAAGGAATATGGATATACAAGCTAAGAGGTGGTAATTGCAATGTCATTTATTGATGACCGCCCGTAACGTTGTCCAATGAAATAATACCTTGGGCTTTCATGGCACTGACCAATAGCTCAAGTGCTTTGCCTCGATGACTATGGGCATTTTTCTGCTCACGAGTTAACTCCGCTGCCGAGCAATCAAAACCTTGCGGGATAAACACTGGGTCATACCCATGGCCTTGTTCGCCTTGTGGAGCATGGTTTATTGTCCCTTCCCATGAGGCTTGGCAAATTATTGGAGTAGGATCTTTTGCATGACGCATATAAACAAGCACACATTGGAAACGGGCACTACGAAGTGTTTCACCTTGCAATGCATCAAGTAGCTTGAGGTAATTGCTGGTTTCAGTCGCACCAGGTCCAGAATAACGTGCAGAGTAAATGCCTGGTTGACCTTGTAATGCATCAACTTCAATGCCTGAGTCATCTGCAATTGCAGCTTTACCGGTTATTTCAGCAGCATGACGAGCTTTGATGATAGCGTTTTCTACAAATGTAGTGCCTGTCTCTGCAACCTCGGTCACGTTAAATTTATTCTATGGTAATACTTCAATATTAAATGCAGTCAGCATTTGATCAAATTCGGCAAGTTTGCCTTTGTTGCCACTGGCAAGAACAATTTGTTGTTTGACTAAGGTATGCATAAGCTTTTTAGATGAGGGTAAATTTGCAGTCATTATACTCTAACTACCCCGCGATAGGCTACGGGGGTAGTTAGGCCGCTACGCCGATAGTGCGCTTCGCTTCTAGGACGTGACTTCGTCACTGCTAAGGACAGCTTCGCTGCTAAGATTGAGTCGCTGGGCGACTAGGCTGTTGATTTTACAGAATCTAGCCGCGAAGCGTCCTAGCAGCGCAGCGCTCTAGGCTTTTTATCGATGATTTAATCTACATAGAACTTTTGTTTGAAGTTCAAAGAAGTATTTAGCTGGTTGCCGTGCTTAATAGCAATCGTGAAGTTGACTTCTTGGTCGTCACGATAAGGTACTTCTGCGATGTAGTAGATGGAATTGCCTTCACGAATTTCTTTAAAATCCAACGTTATGCGGGCATCTATTAAATTATTAGCTATGCCTGATATTTCAACTGGGATAGCAGGGTTCCCTTCTAGATTAGTATTGAGCACGGTAATGTTTACCAATCCATTGTAACCGCTGCGTTCAATTCCGTAGGTTTTCGCAATTTGGGGAGTAATAAAGGTGCTACTGAGTGCCATGTAATGAATATCAAAATGACCAACTTGTAGTTTTTGCTCTGCATGAGCATAGCCAATACTAGTGATGGTTATGAGTGACAGCAATAACAGGTGTAAAAATGAGCGAGATAAACGCAATGCTTGAAACATAATTTTGTCCTTAATGGGCTTGAGCAATTTCATCTTATGGGTAACAGTCATAAAAGGGCGGCTATTTCGGGTGGGATAACCTGGGGTTGGCATATTTTAATTTGCTTATGACGACCTTGTTCACCCTTGAGGATATGAACCTGACTTTTAGCCACTTTACAGGCTTTAGCAAGATACTTAGACAGATAAGCATTTGCTTTGCCGTCAATCGGTGGTGCTGTGATGGCTATTTTTAATTCGTTACCGTGCAAGCCGATAATTTGATCGCGGCTGGCTTTGGGTTGCACATAAACAAAAAGCAACAAGTCACCTTGCTGCTCATCGTTAATATAGCTTACTGGATTCATTATTAGAGTTATTCAAGATCTAAATAATTGACCAAAAAGGGATATATTGCGCGCACAACATATTAATAAAATTCATCGCAATAAATACCACTAGTACAGATAAATCTAAGCCACCAATAGCAGGAAGTATTTTGCGTACTGGCGCTAAAATAGGTTCTGTTAATTGGGTCATTACCATCACAATTGGGTTGTAACCTTGGTTAAACCAGCTTAATACTGCACGGATAAGTAACATCCAAAAAAGTAATACGCCAGCTTGTTTTATCACAGATATCACTGAGAATAATAACAAGGTAACAATATCTACAGTCGCCCCAGCAATGAAAGTAAGTACTAACATTTTAACCAACACGACAATTAGTGCCAGTACCATTGATGACGTATCAAAACGTCCTACTGAGGGTAATAGTCGACGCATTGGTGCGATAATCGGTTGTGTCACTTTAACCACAAATTGGCTAAATGGATTATAAAAATCCGCTCTTGCAAGCTGTAGCCAAAAACGAAGAATGACGACCATTAGGTATAAGTCAAACAGCGTGTTGACTAAAAAACTCATTGCATTCATGTGTATAACCTTACGTTAATGTAATTTGGTACTTAATTTGATACTTAATGTTGTACTTAAGTTGGCGCGCAACATAGATCGTAAATTATAACTAAAATAAACTGCGCTAATATTTAGCTTTACGACCTACTGAGGTAATAATATAACTGATTATCACTCAAATTTGCTGTTAATAAGCGCAGTTTTACGCAATTATTTTACACTAATGAGGTTAATCGTCAGTTAAATAATGGTTCATCTCATTACGTTAAAATGTTTTAGCCATTTCTTGGGCTCTAGTAACACAGTTTGTCATGGCTTTATCGACCAATTCAACTAAACCACCTTGTTGAAACGTTTCTACGGCTTTAGCTGTTGTTCCGCCTTTTGACATGACATTCTGACGCAGTTCGGTTACCGATAACTGCTGGTTTTGTATCACCATCTGCGCGGCACCCAAAGCGGCTTGCTCAGCAAGCAGTCTCGCTTTATCTTCAGCCATCCCCATATTGACACCAGAGGCGATCATTGACTCGATAAACAAGAAGAAATAGGCAGGAGAGCTGCCTGCAAGTGCTATTACTTGATCTAATTCCGGTTCGTTATCAACCCAAACCACTTTACCGCCGCTTTGCATTAAAGTTTCACAAATCGATTTATGTTCGGCAGAAATACTGTCGTCGGCATAAATACCCGTCATACCATAGCCAATTTGAGTCGGAGTATTAGGCATAGTGCGAATAAGTTTTATAGGTTGTTTAAAGTAGTCTTGATAGCGAGATGCAGGAATACCCGCAGCGATAGTAATAACTAACTTATCGGCTAAATTTAGTGAACTTAAGTCTTCACAAACAGCGGCCATTAATTGTGGTTTTACACTTAACACTATTACATCGGCAGCTTGTGCTGCCGCATGATTATTGTGGGACACTTGAATCGCAAAATCTTGCTGCAATGCATCCAATTTACCTTTACTAGGATTGGTTGCATGAATAAGGTCGTTAGGATAGCCATGCTTAACTAAGCCACTGATAATGCTACGAGTCATATTGCCCGCACCGATAAAACATACTTTTGCTTGAGTCATTAAGTCTGTATCCAATAAAAGAGTGAATTTAGGTCTTATTGCCGTGTATGTTACATAATTCAGCCCTAGGACGCCACGCTTCTAGGTTCTAAGGCGGACTGCGTCCTAGCAGCGCAGCGCTCTAGGCTGTTGATTTTATCTTTCCCCAAAAATCGCACTGCCGATACGTACCATGGTTGATCCGTTGGCGATGGCGATGTCCATGTCGCCGCTCATTCCCATTGATAGAGTGTCGACGCTAGGATATTGCAGTTTAAGCTGGTCGAAAAGTAGCTTTAATTGGCTAAATTCTTGTTGTTGAAGTTGTGTGTCATCAGTTGCCGTTGGAATAGCCATTAATCCGCGTAGTTTGAGATGACTTAAGGATGCGATAGTAAGTGCTAACGTGGCGACATCATCAGGATTAACACCAGATTTAGATTGCTCTTGGCTAATATTGACTTGAATGCACACATTTAATGGCGATTTGTCATTCGGACGTTGCTCATGCAAACGTTGGGCAATTTTGCTGCGACTTAAGGTATGCATCCAATCAAAATTTTCGGCAACAATTTTGGTTTTATTCGATTGCAGCGGGCCAATAAAATGCCATTCGATATCAGGATAATCGACCTGTAAGGCATTAATCTTAGTTTCGCCTTCTTGGACATAGTTTTCACCAAATAGACGTTGCCCCGCTTGATAAGCTGCCACTATGTCACTGATGGGTTTGGTTTTACTCACAGCCAATAGACTTATTTCGTCCGATGAACGTGAGCACTTTTGCGCCGCTTGATTAATTCTACTCTGGGCGATTGATATTCTGTCTGCTATTGTTGTCATAATGTTGGTTAATTGGATGTCTCTACAATGGAAATCACTGAATTACTCGCCTTTAGTGTAAAACACAAAGCATCAGATCTACATCTTTCAGCAGGTGTTTCTCCTATGATCCGCGTTGACGGTGAAGTAAGGAAAATTAATTTACCTGCGCTAGATCATCAAGGCGTTCATAGTCTTGTTTATGACATCATGAATGATAAACAACGTAAAGACTACGAAGAACATCTAGAAATCGATTTTTCATTCGAAGTGCCTAACCTCGCGCGTTTTCGTGTTAACGCATTTAATCAGTCGCGTGGTGCAGGGGCAGTATTCCGTACCATTCCCTCTGAAATTTTGTCTCTTGAGCAACTTGGCGCACCAGAAATATTTAAAAAAATCGCCAGTTATCCACGTGGATTAGTGTTAGTGACGGGGCCTACCGGTTCTGGTAAATCAACCACATTGGCTGCGATGGTCGATTACGTTAATGAAAACCGACATGACCATATTTTAACTATTGAAGACCCAATAGAATTCGTACACCAGAACAAACAATGCTTAATCAATCAGCGTGAAGTTCACAAGCATACACATAGCTTTAATGCAGCACTTAGAAGTGCATTACGTGAAGACCCGGATGTTATTCTTGTGGGTGAAATGCGCGACCTTGAAACCATTCGTTTAGCCATGACCGCCGCCGAAACGGGTCACTTAGTGTTTGGTACTTTGCATACCACCTCAGCCGCAAAAACCATTGACCGTGTTGTCGATGTATTCCCAGAAGGTGAAAAGAGTATGGTTCGCACCATGTTGTCTGAGTCGCTGCAGGCGGTTATTTCACAAACATTAATCAAGAAAATTGGTGGTGGCCGAGTGGCTGCTCATGAAATTATGATGGGCACACCAGCAATTCGAAATCTTATTCGCGAAGATAAAGTCGCGCAAATGTACTCAGCTATTCAAACGGGTATGTCACACGGTATGCAAACCCTAGATCAATGTCTGCAAACCTTAGTTAATCGTGGGTTAATTACCCGTGAAGATGCGATGCAAAAGAGTTCAAATAAACAAGCTAATTTCTAAGGAACTTGATCATGGATGTTCGTCCATTTTTAAATATCATGGTTGAAAAAAAGGCGTCTGATTTATTTATCACTGCCGGTTTTCCACCTAGTGCCAAAATAGACGGTGAGTTACGTCAATTATCCGAAAATCGATTAACACCAGAGCAATCATTAGTGTTTGTTGAGTCGTTGATGAGCGACATACAAAAGAAAGAGTTTCACGAAACCAGTGAGTGTAACTTTGCTTTTGCGGCCAAGGATTTAGGTCGATTCCGGGTCAGTGCCTTTTGGCAACGAGAATCCGCAGGTTGTGTTATGCGTCGCATTGAAACTCAAATTCCTGAAGTGGATGATTTAAAGCTGCCTGCTATTTTAAAAGATTTAGTTATGAGTAAGCGTGGCCTTATCATCATGGTTGGCGGTACCGGTACCGGTAAATCTACATCATTAGCTGCGCTTGTAGGATATCGAAACGCTCACTCTCGTGGGCATATTTTAACCATCGAAGATCCGGTAGAATTTGTCCATAACCATCGAAAAAGCATTATCACTCAGCGTGAAGTGGGTATTGATACTGATTCGTTTGGCGCAGCGCTTAAAAGCTCACTCCGTCAAGCGCCAGATGTGATTCTGATTGGTGAAATCCGTACTCAAGAAACCATGGAATTTGCGCTTTCATTTGCCGAAACCGGTCATTTATGTATGGCAACATTGCACGCAAACAATGCTAACCAAGCCCTCGATCGAATTATGCATCTAGTGCCAGAAAGCAAACACAATCAACTGCTATTTGATTTGTCGTTAAATTTACGCGGCATTGTAGCGCAACAGCTCATTCCTAAATCTGACGGAACAGGGCGCCGCGCCGCCATCGAAGTATTAATCAATACCCCTCGTGTGGCCAGTTTAATCGCTAAAAATGAGTTACATTTACTTAAAGAAACGATGAGTAAGTCACGCGAACAAGGCATGCAAACTTTCGATCAGGCATTACTTGATTTATATGTAGAGGGTGAAATTAGTTATTCCGATGCATTACATCACGCTGACTCACCTAATGATTTGCGCTTAATGATAAAATTGCAAAACAATGAAACATCTTCTTCTGGGACAATGGAAGGCATTACCCTCGATATGGACTAGTGTTTTTTTACCAGCAAATCAGCACATTATTAATCGAATTTTTTGATATGAGAGGTCGCAAGCCACATCTTGCGGCCTTTTTTGTTATCATGGGCGCTATTATTGTTATAATGACTGCTGTTGTTGTGGACATTGCGATGACAAAAGTACATTAAAACCTTTCTCAAATAGCCTTTCCGTATAAACACTTTATACGTTACTCATTTTTATCTCGCTTTATAATATTGTTCTTTCAAGGATGTTCCATGCAGTTATGGCAAAAAGTCACCGTTTTATCTTCGCTAATCTTGTTTCCATTAGTGGCCTCAGCAGTACCCGTCACAGATGAAGTCGATATAGGCGGTGCAGTACGCGTGAACTACGGTTGGAAAGATTACGATAACAACTCCAAGCTCGAGTTTGAATTGTTCCGCGCTGACGTCAACTACAAGAGTAAAGATGGCTTATTCGCCTCAGCTCAGTATCGTTGGTATGAAAACATGGACGTAGTGCATCATGCCTATATGGGTTATCAGTTTGATGAAGCCCAATCAGTGCAAGTGGGTGTAACCCAAGTCCCATTTGGTTTATTACCTTATGCTGCTCATTCATTTTGGTTCGGAGCAACCTATTATCTTGGTTTTGAAGATGATTACGATGCTGGTATCCATTACAAAAATGAACAAGATGGTTGGCGCTATGATTTAGCTTATTTTGTTAATGACGAAATTGGCGACGGTTCTAATTATGATCGTTACTCATTTGATGCGGCCACAACAGCCGATTCACCATATGAAGAGGCAGGACAAATCAACGCCCGAGTTGAGCGTGAATTTACTTCTGGTGAAGTCACTCATAAATTAGGTGGTTCATTACAATACAGCCAATTAGATTTTATGGCTGATGCCGCTACCGTAGCAGGTGAAGACACCAATGGTCTTGCCGCTGCAGCTCACTGGCAACTTGACTGGAAACAATGGCAACTACAATTACAATATATTCATTATGACTATGATGTAGACAACAGTGAACGTATTGCGCTGAGTGCGTTTCAATATCCATTTGAAATTGCTGCACAAGCCGATGTTGCTACTGTTAACATTGCTAAATCGGTTGACGTTGATTGGGGACCAATCACTAATTTAAATTTTTACAACGATTACAGCCAGGTAATGGCATCGGGTCAAGGACTTGATGATTCTATCCAGAATGTGACTGGTGTTGCCATCACTGCAGGTAAATTTTATTCTTATGTAGATTGGATTGCCGGTAAAAATATGTGGTTTGTTGATGGTCCAGGCGTTGGTATCAATAACGGTGATACATCATGGCAATCACGTTTAAATATTAATATTGGTTTTTATTTCTAATCATTTATGATCTGAAAAAAGCAGTACTTCGTATAACGTTGTGATACTTCATTAGGCATCGATAAATTCGTTTATCGGTGCCTATTTTATCTATTCTTATAAATGTTGAGCAAAGGACAAACTAACAATGATTAAATACATAATGGCAATCAGCTTATTGGGATTAAGTTTTAGTACTGTTGCTGCAAGTTGTCCTGACTATCTCAATGTTGAAGCGCGTAAATTACACTCAACAGAAAACGTCAATTTATGTGAACTCACCCAAGGCAAAGCCGTATTAATTGTTAATACCGCATCGCATTGTGGGTTTACGCCTCAATTTGAAGCACTTGAAGCATTACACAAACAATATGCCGACAAAGGTTTAGTGGTGATTGGCTTTCCATCAGATGATTTTTTCCAAGAAGAAAAAGACGAAGCTAAAACTGCCGATGTTTGTTTCATTAATTATGGTGTTACGTTTACTATGGTGGCAACATCACCTGTTAGAGGCGGTGAGGCTAACTCAGTATTTAAATACTTAGGTGACAAAACTGGAGCACCTAAATGGAATTTCTACAAATACGTAGTTTCCGGTGATGGCCAAACCGTACAACAATTCAGTTCGCGCGTGAAACCTGATAGCGAAGAATTGAAAAAAGCGATTGAATCAGTTTTGTAATTGTTAGCTAAGCTAAGTGACTTAACCTAGTTGTTTAATGCAGTTATTTAATACACTTATCTAATATTAATTACTTCATTGAATTTCTTCATCAGATGACTTAATCAAATGATTTAAGCTAGCTAGATAAGATGGCTTATATAAATATTTGCCGAGAGCGGGTTAATTTGATGATAAAATCGATACCTAGCACTCTTTTTGTTTTAAATGAATGCGATACAATTTTGATTTAAGCTCATGGGATATCCAAAAGTGAGCTGTATTTGTAAATCCATATCAATAACGGAGAAGATACTTTGGCTAGATTTTCAGGGTTAGATAAAGACACCGGCCACAAAGCTCGTGGTAAAACTGGTGTGTTATTATTAAATCTAGGTACACCAGATGCACCTACTGCATCAGCTGTTCGCATCTATTTAGCTGAGTTTTTGGCGGATCCTCGAGTAGTGGAAATTCCAAAACTGATATGGATGATTATTCTTCACGGCATTATTTTGCGTATCCGACCTGCTAAATCGGCTGCCTTGTACAAGCAAGTATGGACCGACGAGGGTTCTCCTTTACTGGCTATCAGCCAAGGCCAACAAGCTAAACTTGCCAAGCAATTACAAGCCCAAGGGCATGATGCTAGCGTTCATTTGGCTATGCGTTATGGTTCGCCATCAACGTCGAGCACTTTACAAGCTATGCATAAACAAGGCGTAGACAACTTAGTCGTTTTGCCTTTGTATCCGCAATATGCAGCCCCAACAACGGGCTCTGCGTTTGATGCTTTAGCCAAAGAGTTAATGAAATGGCGTTATATTCCAGCACTGCATTTTATCAATACTTACCACGACAACGTCGACTTTATTGATGCACTTGCAGCATCTATTCAAAAAGATTTTGACCAACATGGTAAACCACAAAAACTGGTGATGTCTTTTCATGGTATGCCAGAGCGTAACTTGCATCTAGGCGATCCTTATTACTGCTTCTGCATGAAAACAACTCGATTAGTGGTAGAGAAATTAGGTTTTAGTGAGGATGATTACGTCGCCACGTTCCAATCTCGCTTTGGCAAAGCTAAATGGTTACAACCTTATACCGATGTAACTATTGGCAGCCTACCAGCTAAAGGTATCACCGACATCGCTGTTATCTGCCCAGCCTTTAGTGCCGATTGTCTCGAAACCTTAGAAGAAATTAAAGGTGAAAAGCGTCACGTATTTGAAAATGCCGGCGGAAAGACCTTTAGGTATATCGAATGTTTAAACGACAACGATGACCACATTAATATGATGGCAAACCTGGTTAAACCTTACTTATAATTTCATCGAAAAGAAACAGCAATGAAATAAAGGTGACAAGCGGTAACAAGCAATAAGCGCGATAACAAGCGCTTACGCTTAGCGCGAACAGGCGATAACAAATTTCGCTGTTAAGATGTTCAGAATCTAGCAGCGATGTAATTTCTCGGATGTTAATTTTCGCTCTTCATCACTAGTTACCTTTCGACCTCGCTCTATATCGCTCGTTATCCTTTTCCACCGCCAGTTATCATTGTTTTAATCGCCTTTCACTGCTCGCCTCTGCTTTTATGATTTGTTAAACTCAAACAATGTTTTACTGCTAAAGAAATAATATGAGAATAGATCCCAATATCGCATTAGTTTATAGCACTGATAAAGGTCGTATTGATCAGCCTAAGCCACAAGCTGAAATACCCACTGGCGACGGTATAGTGCGGATCCATAAAGACAGTAAAGGTCGTAAAGGAAAGGGGGTGAGTGTGATCAAAGGGCTAGAGTTAGATGAAAAAGCCCTAAAAGACCTTGCGCAAAAATTGAAGAAACAATGTGGCTGCGGTGGTACAGTAAAAGACTTCTGCATTGAAGTACAAACTGACAATCGCGAACAAATAAAATCCATATTAGAAAAGTTGAATTTTACTGTGAAATTAGCGGGTGGATAATACCTAAAGCTAAAACACTATTGGGGATAGCATATGGATAGCTTAAAAGACCACTTTTTAATTGCGATGCCATCATTAGATGACACATTTTTCGAGCGCTCGGTGATCTACATTTGTGAGCATGATCAAAAAGGTGCTATGGGTTTAATGGTTAACCGTCCAATCGGTGTTGAGGTTGAAGATCTGCTTGAACAAATGGAACTCTATCTATCGCCAGAGTTTTTGTTTTCCTTAGACAGTCAAGTGCTTATAGGTGGCCCTGTGGCACCCGAACGCGGTTTCGTGCTACACACGCCGCAGAAACACTGGGTTAACAGCACTGAAATCAGCGAAGAGACTATGCTTACCTCCTCGCGAGATATATTAGCTTCGATTGGTTCTAATAAATCGCCCGAAAACTTTATTGTAGCGCTAGGTTATGCTGGTTGGAGTAAAGACCAACTGGAACAAGAAATTGCCGACAACACCTGGTTAACCATCAAAGCTACATCAGAGTTACTATTTAACGTTGAGCCCGAACAAATGTGGCTAATGGCTACCCAACAGCTCGGTTTTGATATTTGGCAAATGTCGAGCCAAGTCGGACATGCTTAAAATAGGTCGCTACGCTGCTAAAATTCTAGGCCGCTACGCGGATAGTGCGCTTCGCTTCTAGGGCGGACTGTGTCCTGCTAGGGACAGCTTCGCTGCTAAGATTTTATAGTATCTAGCCGCGAAGCGTCCTAGCAGCGTAGCGCTCTAGGCTGTTGCTTTTAAAGCGTCCTCTAAAAATTAAACCAAGAGATATACATGCAACCACAAACCGTTTTAGGGTTCGACTACGGCACCAAAAGTATTGGTGTCGCTATAGGTCAAGCCATTACAGCCAGTGCCACGCCTTTATTATCAATTAAAGCGGTTGATGGGATCCCTAATTGGGATGATATCGATAAATTATTAAAAGAATGGCAACCAGATCTTGTCGTCGTCGGTTTACCGTTAAATATGGACGGTACCGAGCAAGAGATGACTCAACGTGCTCGGAAATTTGCTAATCGAATTAACGGTCGTTTTGGCGTTAAAATTGCCACTCAAGACGAACGCTTAACCACTGCAGATGCTAAAGCTCGTTTATTCGAACTTGGTGGATTTAAAGCGTTAACTAAAGGCCAAATTGATGCAGTATCTGCGGTTTTAATTATAGAAAGCTATTTCGAAAATCAGTATTAATCTAGATGCTAAGTGCTAGGCCGCTACGCGGC
>NZ_JACJFI010000125.1 GCF_014164505.1 Shewanella sp. SG41-4
AATCAGCAAGTGAACTGTCATCTGGGTAGCGGGTTCATTTTTGATTGCAGACAGCGTCCGCTCCACCAAAGTAAGATGAGGCCTTTGCAGCAATGCAAAGGCCTTTTTCGTATGGAAAAATCAACACAGCAGTACAAATCAGCTGGTCCACTATGTTTATCGACAATGCTTAGCATTTATTCTACAAATGTTTTTTGTGATCTTGCATCGCTAAAGCCGGTTTGCCTCATAGGGGGGGCGGTTCATTCTTTATATTGTTAGTGGCTCGTTTTGTATGAGATAAGTAAAGTCTTCTAGGATGTAGTAATTTGCTACATATTAATTAAAGTTCAAATTAAGTTAATTCAATTCTATAAGGAATGCTGCTTTGTGCTCCGTTACGCGTGACGGTTATGGATGAGGCTTTATTGGCAAATTCGACAGCATTCTTTAAAGATTTTCCATCATCTAATGCCACCATTAACGCTCCGTTAAATGTGTCACCAGCGGCTACGGTATCTATAGCGCTGACAACAGGGGTTGGGATGTGTTGTCCTTGACCTTTCTCACTGAAATAAGCGCCTTTACTGCCTAGTGTAATTATGACGATGTTGACTCCTTGATCATGAAGATAATCTGCTGCTTTTGATGCACTTTCTTGATCTATTACTTCTATTCCGGTTAACGCGAAAGCTTCAGTTTCATTAGGGGTAATAATATCTATTAAGCATAAAATATCATGACTCAGTGTCGCAGCTGGAGCTGGATTTAGAATGGTTGTACAGCCATGTTGCTTAGCAAGTGATAATGCCTCTCGTACACTGTCTAGAGGTGTTTCTAGTTGAATCAACATATAATTAGCTTGAGTAAACAAATTCTGTTGTTGTTGAATATGCATTACCGACAAAAGGGCATTAGCGCCAGGTACAACCCCAATGCTATTTTCACCATGCTGGTTGACAAAAATCATCGCTGTTCCGGTGCTGTGATCCTTAAACTCATAACATCCGTTCAAATCGATGCCATCAGCAGCCCAAGATTTACGCATTATTGCGGCATTGCTATCGTCACCTAGCGCACTAATTAAGGACACTTTTTGTTGAGTATTACTTAATCTTGCCGCAGCTACAGCTTGGTTAGCCCCTTTCCCACCCAGTTCAAATCGATATTGTTGACTAATTAAGGTTTGCCCTGCTTTGGGTAATTCGTTGAATGTTAGGACATGGTCAGCATTGGCACTGCCGATAACTAATAATGTACTCATGTTTATCCTTAGTAGCCATACAGACTTTTGGTATCCTGCATGGCATGAGTTTGTTAGTAATCGCTTAGACGTTCTACGATAAAGTCGACAAAACCCGTTCGGTTAATATTAAATAGTACTTTTGCATTGTGCGGTTTACCGGTTAATTGATAGCGATCAACCACTGTCATTCCCTGTGTATATTCACCTTTCGTTTCAACACCCACCCAACAATCGACCGAGGTAAACAGTGATGGATTAAGTAACCATGCGATTGTGCAAGGGTCATGTAGTGGTGCCCCAGTGAATCCCCATTTAGGGTCGCGGTGATAAATCATAAAGAAGTCGAGTAGTTCCGCAACACATTGCGCGATAGGATTATTAATGGCTCTAATTCGCTCAATATCCTCATCCATAATCTGGGCTTCGTGAGTCACATCTAGTCCGCACATTACGATTGGCAAGCCAGATTTGAATACCATATCTGCTGCTTCTGGATCGACAAAAATATTAAATTCAGCAGCTGGTGTCCAATTGCCCACACCTGCAGCGCCACCCATCAGAACGATACTATCTATGTTGTGATGTAACTCAGGATGAGCTGCGAGAAACAGTGCAATATTAGTTAACGGGCCTGTTGGAACAAGGGTGACGGGTTGCTTGCTGTTACGAACCTTATCAGCCATCAATTCAATTGCAGTTTGTTGTACAGGTTCAAAAGCTGGGTCTGGTAATTTGGGACCATCCAGACCACTTTCTCCGTGTACATTGTCTGCAATGATCAATTCGCGAGCTAATGGCTTTGGGGCGCCACTTGCTACGGGGATATCATGACGACCTAAAAGTGTTAATACACGTAATGCATTGTTTAAAGTCTTGTCTGGTGTTTGGTTACCAGCACTGGTAGTGACAGCTAATACATCAAGCTTTGCTGAGCTGAGCGCTAAAATAAGTGAGATGGCATCGTCATGACCGGGATCACAGTCGAGAATAACAGGACGTTTCATAGATAATTTCCTTATTCCATTAGAGGGTATAATGTACCACTATGACTGTGGACGGCTTAATGTTTAAGAACTAAAAATGTGATCTAATATACAATCGCATATTCGATTTAGACATGTTCAAGGGTAACTTGTCTTAACTTGGCGGTTATTTGATTATTCTCGATATCAATAATGCATTAAACATGTCGTTATGAGTGCATTGTTGTAAAATACAGTGCTTTTTTATTAAGTGGAAAGGGTTATGAATTGTCGTTTGGGTTGTGGTGCCTGTTGCATTGCCCCCTCTATAACAAGTCCAATACCAGGCATGCCAAAAGGCAAACCTGCTGGGGTGCGTTGTGTTCAATTAAATGCTGATAATCTGTGTATGATATTTGGTCAGCCAGAACGTCCAGATGTATGTGCTGAATTTAGTGCGAGTATTGATGTGTGCGGCACGACAAATGAGCAAGCTTTATGGTTGATCACTGATTTGGAGTCTTTAACATGTTAATCTGCATTTATTACTTACCTTGGATATTTTAAATCATGCAATTAACCCGATATACAGATTTTGGTATTCGCATTTTGATGTATCTTGCTGTGCAATCTGAACGCGAAAGTTTGTTTAGAATTGCTGAAGTGACCAGTGTGTTTGATCTTTCTTCAAACCATGTAGCCAAGATTATCCATCAATTGGGCAAAATGGGATATTTGCAAACTGTCAGAGGCAAAAGTGGTGGCTTTAGATTAGCAAAAGCTGCTGATGAGGTGTTAATTGGGCAATTGGTACGTGATTTAGAACACTCATTATCTCCTATTGACTGTGAATCACCTTATTGCCGATTTACGCCAATATGTCGATTAAAAGGCGTGTTGGGTCAGGCGGTTTCAGCATATCTGGCTGTACTTGATCAATATACTTTAGCTGATATTGTATCCAATAAAGCTGAGATTTTATCTACTCTACCGGACTTATCTATTTCAGTGTTGCAGTTGGATTAAGTTGGCTTGATACTGCCACATTCACATCATCAAATAATTGAGATGTTGGCACTAATGTGATGCCATTATCGTTCAAACGATCTAAATTAGCGTTTAAAAATCGAATGGTTTCTGGGTAAGGATGTGCAATAACAACCAGATTACCTTGTCGTTTCGACAGCGCAATCATCTGCTGGAACTGTCTTTCAAGCGCGCGTTCACTAATGTCGTTATCTAAAAATATGTGTCTTCTTAACGATGGCACTCCAAGTTGAATTGACTTGTTGCTGGCTTTGGTATATCTAGTGGTAAAGCTATCGACAAAGAACAACTCCTGCTGTTTTAAACTCTGCATTACCCATAACATCGGTTCATCCATTTGAGTCAGTAAACTGCCCATATGGTTATTAGCCCCTTTAGCAAACGGAATGTTAGAGAACGCGCTTTGTAATTGTTGTTTTATTTGTGCCTCATTCATGTCATTAGTAAGTCCTCCTGGTCCTAAAGCTTTGCCATTTAAGGCCTGCATAGGCAGGTGTAACATAATTTCATGACCTTTATGGTAACCATCTTGCGCAAGCTTTTGTCCTAACGGAGTATGAGGTAATACCGATAAAGTGATCGAGCTTGGTAATGACAATGCGGCTTCGTCGGTTAGGCGATAACCAATATCGTCAATGATAATGGCTAATTTAGTGGCTGTAGCGGGCATGCTGCTACATAGGCATAGTAGGAGTAATAGTAGGTTTCGCACGAATTTAGCTTATCTAGTTGGGTGAGTTTATATTGTTCAATGGTGTTACATAACGGCGTGATTATAGACACAGTTATGGTCATTGATATAGTGCTAATTGCTAGGGAGGTTTACCGCTTCCTTTTGCAAGGCATCATTCGATATTGAGTAATAAGTTCAATGATTGAATATCAATTCCGTGTATTTTTAGCTGTTAACGACAATAATAGGCTGGATCGACTGCCTTACCTTTATTACGAATTTCAAAATATAGCCCCGGCTCACTTTGTCCCCCAGAACGACCAACAAGAGCAATAGACTCACCAGCTTTTACCATATCTCCAGGTTGTCTTAACAGTGTTTGGGCGTGACCATAAAGACTCATATAGCCCTTGCCATGATCAATAACTAACACCATACCAAAGCCACGTAACCAGTCAGCATAAATAACTTTTCCCGATGCGACTGCATTGATATTTTGTCCTTCTGGTGCAGCCAGCACAGTCCCTTTCCAAACAATTTGTCCTGAGCGATTACTACCAAATCGTTTACTGACTCGGCCTTTAGTTGGCCATTTTAATTTGGCTTTTTGACTGACTAACCCATCCATTGTTGGGTTGGCTTTTGCGGCAAGCATAGCTTGTTGCACGATGCGCTTTAAGCTCGCTTCCTCAATTTGCAACTGCTCCAACTCTGCACCTTTACTGGATAAGGTACGTTGTAATTGAGTTAATGTTTGTTGGCGTTGACCTTGTTCTTTGGTTAATTGCAGAGCTTGTTGTTTCTGATCTATCACTAAAGCATTGAGTTTTTGTTTTGCTGTCACTTGTTGTTGTTTAACTTTATTAAGATCAATGCTGGTTTGTTTGAGTTGTTGAATAGCTTTTATGCGGGCATTGTTGAGATATTGATAATACGCCAGCATGCGTTCAATCGTGGCCGGATTTTGCTGATTCAGCATCATCTTAGTGTAATCATGATTACCAGCCAAATAAGCGCTAGATAACTGTTTTGATAAGGTGTCTTGTTGACCCGTTTTAAGCTTGGCTAAATCAATCTGCTGTTTATCCAGGCTGTTAAGTTTGACGTTAACTTCAGCCAATGCATTTTGTGATTGATTGACTTTTTTAGCTGCTTTTGCGATTGCTTGCTCGTCGCTTTTAAGCAAGGCTATTAGCTTCTCGCGTTGCTTCGAGGTGTCTTTGAGCGAATTCTGTTGTTGATTTATTTGCGCTTGAATAGACTTCAAAGCCGACTGGCGTGAAGACAAGTCAGCACTATTTGCCGTAAATGAAAAGATTAGAAAGCCAGCAACAATGCTGGCTTTAATAAATAAACGAGTTATCACGAGTTAATGTTTACTCTTTAAGGTCAATGATACAGCGTCCACTCATTTCTTTGGGGATGCTTTGGCCCATTAAGGTTAACATAGTTGGCGCAATATCGCTCAAGCGTCCACCATCTTTTATGACGGCATCACGACCGACATAAACGAACGGCACTAAGTTACTGGTATGAGCTGTAAATGCTTGTCCGTTAGAAGGATCTTTCATTTTTTCGGCATTACCATGATCGGCAGTAATCAAGCATTCGCCATCCACTTTAGCTAACGCTTCAACGACTCTACCAATACATGCATCAACCGCCTCACAAGCTTTGACTGCAGCATCAAAATTCCCACTATGGCCGACCATATCACCATTTGGATAGTTACAAATGATCACATCATATTTTGTAGATTCTATCGCGGCGACCAATTTATCGGTTAATTCTGTCGAGCTCATTTCAGGTTGCAGATCATACGTTGCGACCTTAGGCGACTGAATTAAGATACGATCTTCCCCTTCGAATGGCTCTTCTTTTCCGCCATTGAAAAAGAAAGTCACATGGGCATACTTTTCTGTTTCCGAAATACGCAGCTGGGTCTTACCCTGGTTTTGCAGGGTTTCGCCTAAGGTATTGACTAAATCACTCGATGGATAGGCTACCGGAGCATTAATGTCTGCAGCGTAGTCAGTTAACATCACAAAATTGATTTTTGGTGTTTTATTACGTTTAAAACCGTCAAAATCTGGATTCACGAAGGTGCGAGTGATTTGACGCGCACGATCAGCGCGGAAATTCATAAATATCAGCGAATCGTTATCGTTTAATACGGCTGTTTCACCTTGAGCATCGACAATTGTAGATGCCGCAACAAACTCATCGTTTTCATCACGAGCATATGCCGCTTCAAGCGCTTCGGGTGCAGAAGCATAAGTAAACTTACCTTTAGCTTCGGTGATTAATTCGTAGGCTTGCGATACGCGATCCCAACGATTGTCACGATCCATGGCAAAGTAACGACCGATAATTGATGCTGTTCGGCCATGACCTAATGAGGCAAATAGCTCATCAAAATGAACCAAGCTATTTTTAGCGCTACGGGGTGGCGTATCACGGCCATCTAAAAAGGCATGTAAGTACACTTTTGTTGCGCCGCGCTCAACAGCCATACGGCACATAGCTTCAATGTGCTCTTCATGGCTGTGTACACCACCGGCAGACAGAAGTCCCATAATGTGCACCGCGCCATCCGCAGCAATCGCTTTGTCTACCGCGTCGCAAAGTGCAGCGTTTTGTTCAAACTCATGGTCTGCAATTGCTTTACTGATGCGGGTGAGTTCTTGATAAACAATTCGGCCAGAACCAATATTGATATGGCCAACTTCAGAGTTACCCATCTGACCATCGGGTAATCCGACGTCAATACCAGAACCTGAAATAAGACTGTGAGGGTATTGTGCATTGAGCTTATCTAAGACTGGAGTGTTGGCATGAAAAACCGCGTTATCTTGCGTGTCTTCACTGTAACCCCAACCATCAAGGATAAGTAATGCGAGTGGACGTTTTTTAGCCATTTGCAAGTACCTTATTAAGTTAAAATAGAAGTGTTATAAAATTTCAATTGTATGAATATTACTACTTATCGATAGTGTGCAAAAGGCATATAGGTTTGAAGATATAACTAAAGCAGCTGATAACGAGGCACTAGTCACGAATAACTCGGCTTAAACCGTTTATTTTAGGTGTTTCTTTAATGAAAACTGCCGAGCAAAACGATATACTCGAGGCCATCTCATCTTAGTCATCGTCAGAGAAATCAGTAATTATGCAAGAATATATGGAATTTTTTAAAGCGAACCCAATGTTAAGCTTAGCGTGGGTCGGCTTGTTTGTAGCACTTGTTGTTAGTGTCATTAAATCTGGTACATCAAAAGTGAAAAATGTCAGTCATCAAGAGCTAACACTCATGGTGAATAAGCAAGATGCCAAACTCGTTGATGTGCGTGGCAAAGAAGAATTTAAGAAAGGCCATATTGTTGATTCACTCAATGTGACCTTATCAGAAATTAAAAATAATCAAGTCACTAGCCTTGAAAAGTTTAAAACCAGCCCCATTATATTAGTATGTAACTCAGGTATGACATCAGGCCAAGCAGCTCAACTTCTTACTAAACAAGGATTTGAAAACGTGTTTAACCTTAAAGGTGGCATGGGCGAATGGCAAGGTGCTAATTTACCAGTCGTTAAAAGCAAGCGTTAATATCGTTGCTTAATGGTATTCAGTGTTAACGAATTTGGGTATGAGTTAACACGGTTTATTATCAAGATCTTGTTCGTTATCATTTATCGAGCTGGATCAACTTTACGGGATAACACTAATGTTAGATTAATTCTTTATGCATTAAGTGTGTAAGCCCAACACAATTAGCTTCACAGAAAAGCTAAATAACATTGATAGGTAGGAAATTATGGCTGAAGTAGCAAACAACGAAGCACAAGCACCACAGTTCAACATTCAGCGTATTTATACAAAGGATTTGTCTTTTGAAACGCCAAACAGCCCAGCTGTTTTCCAGAAAGAATGGAACCCAGAAGTAAAATTAGATTTAGATACTCGCAGCAACAAATTGTCTGACGACACATATGAAGTGATTTTATCACTGACAGTGACTGCTAAAAATGGCGAAGATACCGCATTTTTATGTGAAGTTCAGCAAGCGGGTATTTTCTCGATTGTTGGTTTAACTGAGCAACAACTAGCCCATTCTTTAGGTGCATATTGCCCTAACGTATTGTTCCCATATGCGCGTGAATTAGTAGGCAACTTAGTTGGCCGTGGTACTTTCCCACAACTAAATCTTGCTCCAGTGAATTTTGATGCTCTATTTGCTCAGTACGTTCAACAGCGTCAAGCTGCTGCAACTGAAGAAGCAACAGCATAATTTATGAATAACGCTGCCGAAATTACGGTATTAGGGGCGGGGTCTTATGGCACCGCCCTTGCTATTTCTTTAGCCAGCAACGGCCATAAGACATTGCTTTGGGGTCACGATCCTAAAAGCATGCAAGTGTTAGCGGAAAGCCGCAGTAATGAACGTTTTTTGCCTGGCATTCAGTTTCCAGATTGTTTATCAATCGAAGCTGATTTAGGCAAAGCCTTAGCCGCAAGCAAAAATATTTTGGTTGTTGTACCAAGCCATGTATTTGGTGACGTGCTTAAGCAAGCAAAACCATTATTGCGTGACGATGCACGTATTGTGTGGGCGACCAAGGGCTTAGAGCCTGAAACTGGCCGTTTATTACAAGATGTTGCCCGTGAGCAATTAGGTGAACATTATCCACTTGCTGTGTTATCTGGACCTACGTTTGCCAAAGAATTAGCCGCTGGTTTACCAACCGCTATTTCGGTTGCGGGTACTTGCCCACAGTTTACCCATGACTTAGTCGAATTGCTTCATAGTCCAAAACGCTTGCGTGTATACGCAAATGACGACTTTATCGGCATACAATTAGGCGGCGCGGTTAAAAACGTGATTGCCATTGGTGCCGGTATGTCCGACGGAATTGGCTTTGGTGCAAATGCACGCACCGCACTCATCACCCGTGGTTTAGTTGAACTGAGCCGTTTAGGTGAAGCTATCGGAGCCGATGCATCAACCTTCATGGGTATGGCGGGTTTAGGTGACTTGGTATTAACTTGTACCGATAATCAGTCGCGTAATCGTCGTTTTGGTTTGGCTTTAGGTCAAGGCAAAGACGTGATGACCGCGCAAGAAGAAATCGGTCAAGTAGTCGAAGGTTACCGAAACACTAAAGAAGTGTTTACCTTAGCCAAACGCCTAGGAGTAGAAATGCCGATCACCGAGCAAATTTACCAAGTATTATACCAAGGTAAATCACCGGTTGAAGCAGCGAAAGAGTTACTCAGTCGAGACAAAAAATCTGAAACACTGAAAAAATAGTGCAACAAAGCGGCTAAGTTAACCGTGAGTAGATACCAAAAAGGATGCTAAAATAGCATCCTTTTTTGCATTTAATATTTATCAATTAAATACAAAACAACCCATTTAACGTGTGGAGTAAAACGTGAAACATCATGACGTAATTATTATCGGCGCCGGCGCGGCAGGATTAATGTGTGCTGCAACCGCGGGCTATCGAGGTCGTGATGTATTGGTGCTGGACAATGCCAAACAAGCTGGCAAAAAAATTCTTATCAGTGGTGGCGGACGTTGTAACTTTACCAACCAAAAAGTTGAGCCGCACCAGTTTATTTGTGGCAATCCACACTTTGTCAAATCGGCATTGGCTCGCTATCGTTCAAGCGATTTTATTGAGTTAGTTGAACGCCATGGTATTGAGTACCATGAGCGCGAGCATGGGCAGTTATTCTGTAATGACTCAGCCAAAGAAATCGTCACCATGTTAATGACTGAATGCGAATGGGCCGGCGTTAAGGTAAAGCTGCGTACTCAAATGCTATCTGTTACTAAAACAGATACAGGCTTCAATTTAACTACCTCAAATGGCGACTTTAGCTGCGAGTCGTTAGTCATAGCGACTGGCGGTTTGTCCATGCCTAAATTAGGTGCTACACCTTATGGTTATAAGCTGGCAGAACAATTTGGTTTAACGGTGTTATCAACCAGTGCTGGCCTGGTTCCGTTTACGTGGCATGCCGAACAAAAAGTGCGCTTTGAACCGTTATCGGGTATTGCTGTGCCGACAACCATTACTGCCCAAGATGGTACTCAATTTAGCGAAGCGTTATTGTTTACTCATCGAGGTCTATCAGGCCCAGCAGTACTGCAAATTTCTAATTACTGGCAGCCAGGTGAAGCTATTTCTATCAATTTATTACCGGGTGAAAACGCGTTAGATAAAATTGAATTTGCACTTAAACATCATCCAAAGCAAAGCCTACGCAATACCTTAAGCCAGTGGTTACCTAAACGTTTGGTCGAAACATTATTTGACGAGTCTCAACTGGATAAAGCATTAAACCAACTCGGCCACGGCGAGCGAGAAAAACTAGCTAACGACTTAAACGACTGGTCTATTACCATGAATGGCACCGAAGGTTACCGCACCGCAGAAGTCACTTTAGGTGGCGTTGACACCAATGAATTGTCATCAAAAACCATGGAAGCCAAAAACGTTCCTGGGCTGTACTTTATTGGTGAGGTTATGGACGTAAGTGGCTGGTTAGGAGGGTTTAATTTTCAGTGGGCTTGGAGCTCTGGTGTCGCTGCAGGATTGGCAGTTTAGTTGTTTTGGCACAATAAAGTTTGTACACAAGCAATAAAGTTTGTACATAAGTTCATTTTGGAATAATAAAGTCTGTACACTAAGCTATAATTCACTTTATCAAATGCTATGGAGTGAATTAACTTGGGACGGTTTAGGAAGCTAGAGAATCTTAAAGATTATCAGCGAGCATTAAAGAATAATTATGGCTTAGGTGAAGGTGATGCGTACATGCCTTGGTTGCGTGTACAAGATGTTAATTCTGCCGGAAATAGCGGTAAAATCGATGGAATCAAATCTAACCGAGTTCACCACACATTATCAGAGCAAGAATCATGCTTTTTTTACCTAGCAGAGTTTTGTGATCCTGTTATTGATATTCGTGAGCAATTTCCCCTTCTCCCACTCGACCTCTCGGTCAAAATAGCAAAGACACTAGATGTCGATCATCCGATAATCCCAATGACAAAAGAAAAATGTTTCAATGTGATGACGACTGATTTTCTTTTAACTCTGACTGACGGCACTAAAACTTGGTATGAGGCGATAAGTGTTAAGCCTGCTGATGATCTAAAAGATAAACGTACAGCTGAAAAGCTCGATATTGAGAGGGTTTGGTGGCAGCTACAAGGTATTGCATTTCATATATTTTCAATGACAGAGCAGACTCAAATCCAATCTCGAAATATTCAATGGTTCACTTCACCGTATCGACAAGGGAGTAATTTTCAAAATGACACAATTGAAAAAGCTAAGTCTATTGTTAAATTAGGAACTAATTTAATTGAAGATTTATGTAATGACTTTATTCGTGAACTGAATGTTGAACATGATGACGCCTTAGTTTTATTGAAGGTTTTGCTAGCGACAAAGCAAGTTTGTGTAGACCTTAATAAGCCTATAGCTGAAAGTGGAATTTTGCAGGTTGTAAAGGTGGCGAGGCAAGTTGGAGAGCAGCAAAATGCAAGTTGAATTAAATAGTGTTTGGGTTTTTGAGGACGTTGGTGAGATTCAAGATGGAACTTACCGAGTTTTAAGTCATTACTGTAATGGTCTAATGAAACTGTAGAGATTTATAGCTTAAAATAAGCAAAATCTTAAAGGTATTTATCATGATTAGAAAAACGAAAATTACTGTCAGCCCTCTTCAAAAATTAGAATATGCCAAGC
>NZ_JACJFI010000126.1 GCF_014164505.1 Shewanella sp. SG41-4
GGACAAATAAGACAATTTATTGGTCAGCAATATCCACAATGGCAAGTCACAGGGCATCAACAAACCTTGAGTATCAATCTGTCTGAAAATGAACAGCTCAAATTAACCAATTTAACCGTACAGCAAAACTTACAAATCATGCGAAGTCGTATTGAGGAACTCGGTATTACCGAAGCCTTAGTTCAACGTCAAGGAGAACACCGTATTCGGATTGAATTACCTGGGGTGCAAGACCCTGCCACCGCTAAAAATGTTATCGGTGCGACGGCAAGTTTGGCATTTTATCCTGTAATGCAGGCTGATTCAGCCAACGCGGTCGTGATGAATGATGAGCATAATGAGCCTGTTTATGTGTCAAAAAAACCAGTACTCGGTGGCGATCACATTATTGATGCGCGAGCCACTACTGGCGATTTTGGTATGGCGAAAGTAAACATTAGTCTTGACGCTGCAGGTGGCAAGTTAATGTCAGATTTTTCGCGGGATAATATCGGTAAACCTATGGCGACCGCTTATAGCGAATACAGCCGTGATCAACAAGGTAAAGCCAAGCAAACCACTACAATTATCAGTGTTGCAACTATTCAGAGTCAACTCGGTAACCGCTTTGAAATCACTGGAGCCGGCAGTCATGAAGAGGCGCAGCAGCTAGCTTTGTTATTGAGAGCTGGCTCTATGACTGCACCAGTGACGATAGTGGAAGAACGCACTATTGGACCTAGTTTAGGGGCTGAGAATATTGTTAATGGTTTTGCTGCGCTAGCCTTAGGTTTATCGGCAACATTATTGTTTATGGCATGTTGGTATCGACGTTTAGGTTGGGTAGCTAATGTGGCGTTAATCGCTAATTTAGTGATGTTATTTGGATTGTTAGCACTCATTCCTGGGGCGGTCTTGACCTTACCAGGTATTGCGGGGTTAGTGCTTACTGTCGGTATGGCAGTTGATACTAACGTTCTAATATTTGAGCGAATAAAAGAAAAACTTGCAGAAGGTCGCAGCTTTGCCAGTGCTATTGATGTGGGATTTGATAGTGCGTTTTCTACCATTTTTGATGCTAACTTCACCACTATGATTACTGCCGTGGTGTTATTTTCAATTGGTAATGGCCCTATTCAAGGCTTTGCATTGACCTTAGGTCTGGGATTATTGACCAGTATGTTTACTGGTATTTTTGCTTCGCGCGCATTAATCAATTTAGTTTATGGCCGTGACACTCGTCGCGCCATTAAGGTGTAACTCTATGAACTCAACTCAAACAAATTATTCAACAGACAAGCTGCAATACTTAACTAAGTGGCGTTATGCGTCGAGTCTGATTTCGATTGTATTAATGCTGTTATCGCTAACGGCTATAGGAGTAAAAGGGTTTAATTGGGGCTTAGATTTTACGGGTGGCGTGGTCACTGAAATTCAAGTAGAACATCGTATTACTGCCAGTGAAATACAGCCATTAATGGCCGCAGCCTATCAACAAGAAGTCAGTGTTATTTCAGCCAGTGAACCAGGCCGTTGGGTTTTGCGATATGCCAATATACCAGATGAGAACCAACGCCCTGAACTGGGTGAAGTATTGGCACCATTAAACACCGATATAAATGTATTAAACAGCAGTATTGTTGGGCCACAAGTAGGCCAAGAGTTGGTTGAGCAAGGCAGTTTAGCTTTGTTAGTTGCAATGCTATGTATTATGGGGTATTTGAGTTTTCGCTTTGAATGGCGTTTAGCTTCGGGTGCACTGGTTGCCTTGGTGCATGATGTAGTGTTTGTGTTAGCGTTTTTCGCGTTAAGCCAAATGGAATTTAATTTAACTGTACTCGCAGCGATAATGGCGATATTGGGATATTCACTTAATGACTCCATTATTATAGCGGATAGAATTCGTGAACAGTTAGTGGCTAAACCACAATGGAATATCACTGACATTAATAATTTAGCGATTAAATCAACCTTTTCAAGAACCATGGTTACATCAGGTACTACCTTGATAACGGTTGTGGCTTTATGGATTATGGGTGGGGCACCGCTTGAAGGTTTTTCTATCGCGATGTTTATTGGTATTTTAACGGGGACTTGGTCATCAATTTCAATTGGTGCAACCTTGCCTGAGTTTCTTGGCTTAAAGGCGCAACATTATCAAGTTATTCCAATACCTGATCATCCCTGATTAACGATAATTCATCTCCAATAAAAAAGCCGCTGAATTCAGCGGCTTTTTATAAAAGGGTGCGAAATTATTTGGCTTTAGGCAAAGCAATTTTCATTTCAGCCGAATGACGGAAAATAACTAACACATGACCGATAAGTTGCACTTTCGTAGATTGGGTTTCACGTACAATGGCGTCAACGATGGCATTTTTTAGCTCTCTGTCGGCAGAGGCTATTTTCACTTTAATCAATTCATGATGTGTAAGAGCGCTATCAATTTCAGCCAGAACACCTTCAGTTAGTCCATTGCCACCAAGCAGCACCACTGGTTTTAGACTGTGCGCCAGACCTTTTAAATGCTGTTTTTGTTTGGTTGTTAAGTTCATTTGTACCAACTTTTGCTGAGTTACTGTTGAAAAACGGGTATTCTACCCTTATATAGAGCTTATGTAACTCTGAATCGTTGCGGAATTTAAATGACAACAAAAAAACGTACGGCGAGCTCAACTCGCTGGATGCAAGAACACTTTGATGATCACTATGTGAAATTAGCCCAGAAACGCGGCTTACGTTCACGAGCAGCATTCAAGTTAGAAGAGATCCAACAAAAAGATAGCTTGATTAAATCAGGTATGACAGTTGTGGATTTAGGTGCGGCCCCTGGCGGATGGTCACAAGTCGCAGTTAAATTAGCCGGTGACAAAGGTAAAGTGATTGCTTGTGACATTTTACCGATGGATCCTATTGTTGGCGTTGATTTTCTTCAAGGCGATTTTAGAGAGGATAAAGTGCTGCAGGCATTGCTTGAGCGTGTAGGTCAAGATAAAGTGGATGTGGTACTATCAGATATGGCTCCGAACATGAGTGGTTCGGGTGCTGTTGATCAGCCAAGAGCCATGTATTTAGTTGAATTAGCGCTAGATATGTGTCATCAAGTGTTGACGCCTAACGGCTGTTTTGCTGTTAAAGTCTTTCAGGGGGAGGGCTTTGACGATTACATCAAAACAGTTAAGCAGGCATTCAAAGTAGTAAAAACCCGTAAACCAGACTCCTCTAGAGCGCGCTCTCGAGAAGTCTATCTAGTGGCGACTGGTTACAAGTTGTAGTAGTCTAAAGTTAATAATCGCAGGACTGTTAAGAGGTCGAGTAATTTGAGTGACATGGCTAAAAATTTAATACTCTGGGTTGTCATCGCTGTTGTGCTGATGTCAGTTTTTCAGGGTTATTCCCCCTCTTCTTCGAATTCGCAGAAGATGGATTATTCCGCCTTTTTGGACAATGTTCGAAATGGTCAAGTTAGCAAGGTCGAAATAAAAAGCGACCAACGAACCATTGAAGGGACTAAACGTACCGGCGAGAAGTTCACCACCATTATGCCTATGTATGATCAAGATTTAATCAATGATCTTCAAACTAAAGGTATTGACTATAAAGGCCAAGAAGCTGAAGAATCAGGCTTCTTAACTCAAATCTTTATTTCATGGTTCCCAATGTTACTGCTGATTGGAGTATGGATATTTTTCATGCGTCAAATGCAAGGCGGTGGCGGTAAGGGCGCAATGTCGTTTGGTAAGAGTAAAGCCAAACTAATGAGTGAAGACCAAATTAAAACTACTTTTGCAGACGTCGCGGGTTGTGATGAAGCAAAAGAAGAAGTTAAAGAGCTGGTTGATTATTTACGTGACCCTACCAAGTTCCAAAAATTAGGCGGCCGTATTCCTACGGGTGTGTTAATGGTTGGGCAGCCAGGTACAGGTAAAACCTTGCTAGCTAAAGCTATTGCTGGTGAATCAAAGGTGCCATTCTTTACTATTTCAGGTTCTGATTTTGTGGAAATGTTTGTGGGTGTCGGTGCATCTCGTGTGCGTGACATGTTTGAACAAGCTAAAAAATCTTCCCCTTGTATCATCTTTATCGATGAAATTGATGCTGTAGGTCGCCAGCGTGGCGCAGGTGTTGGTGGTGGTCACGATGAACGCGAGCAAACATTAAACCAGTTACTGGTTGAAATGGATGGTTTTGAAGGTAATGAAGGCGTTATTGTCATTGCGGCAACTAACCGTCCAGATGTACTCGATTCTGCACTACTTCGTCCAGGTCGATTTGACCGTCAAGTCGTCGTCGGTTTACCAGATGTGCGTGGTCGTGAACAAATCCTTAAAGTGCACATGCGTAAAGTGCCTTTATCAGACGATGTTAAAGCGAGTGTTATTGCCCGTGGTACCCCAGGGTTCTCTGGTGCAGACTTAGCAAACCTTGTTAACGAAGCTGCGTTGTTTGCTGCTCGTGGTAATCGTCGTGTAGTCGGTATGGAAGAGTTTGAACGTGCTAAAGACAAAATCATGATGGGTGCAGAGCGCCGTTCTATGGTGATGTCTGAAGAAGACAAAGAGATGACGGCTTATCATGAAGCCGGACATGCTATTGTCGGTTGTTTAGTACCAGAACATGATCCGGTACATAAAGTGACCATTATTCCGCGCGGTCGTGCTTTAGGTGTAACGTTCTTCTTACCAGAAGCTGACGCAGTGAGCCAAAGCCGTCGCAAGCTTGAGTCACAGATTTCAGTGGCTTATGGTGGACGTTTAGCTGAAGAACTTATTTACGGTAGTGAAAAAGTTTCGACAGGTGCTTCGCAAGACATTAAATACGCTACGTCGATTGCTCGCAATATGGTTACGCAATGGGGCTTCTCAGACAAACTGGGTCCTTTACTCTATGCGGAAGAAGAAAATGAAGTTTTCTTAGGCCGAAGTATGGGTAAATCAAAGGCTATGTCAGGTGATACTGCGACATTAATTGATTCAGAAATCAAAATGTTTATCGATAAAAACTATCAACGTGCACAAACTATGTTGACAGAAAATATGGATATTTTACATGCGATGAAAGACGCACTGATGAAGTACGAAACGATTGATTCATTGCAAATTGATGATTTAATGCATCGCCGTGAAGTGCGTATGCCTGCTGAATGGCAAAAAGATGAGTCATCTGACGACAAAGATAATGGCAATACCACGCCTAAGTCTGAAGTTGAAACGCCATTGGATGATGCTAAAACCGACGCTAAAGTCGATAATAAAGCCGATACCAATGATGCGGATGAATCACCAGCTAAATAAATAATTTAGTGAATAAAGAAAACCCCGAAAGGGGTTTTCTTGTTTTTAACCTTATGTAGGAAATACCTGTGTTTCAATTAACTCATGCCAATAAAACGCTCGATTTATCAACCCCTATAGTGATGGGAATTGTAAACGTGACACCAGATTCATTTTCTGATGGTGGCGAATATATCGATTTCGAACAAGCTTGTCGACATGTTGATTATATGGTTGAACAAGGTGCATTAATTATTGACGTGGGTGGTGAGTCGACTCGCCCAGGTGCTGCAGAAGTCACTGTTGAACAAGAAATCGCAAGAGTTATTCCTATTATCGAATATACGGCTAAAGCACACGATGTATGGATTTCGATCGACACTAGCAAACCAGAAGTCATGGAGCAGGCCGTTAATGCTGGTGCTAATTTGATTAATGATGTGCGCGCATTACAAATGCCTGGGGCATTAGCGATGGCTGCGACGTTAGATGTGCCGATTTGCTTGATGCATATGCAAGGCGAGCCTAAAAACATGCAAGATGAACCTGAGTATCAAGATGTGATAGATGAGGTCGCCACTTTCTTTGAATTGCGTATTGCTTACTGTGAAGCCGCCGGAATTGAGCGCGAACGCTTAATTCTTGATCCAGGTTTTGGCTTTGGCAAAACTTTAGCGCATAATTACCGTCTATTAGCGGCGTTGCCTAAATTGCATGAATTTCACTTACCTTTACTAGTGGGGTTATCGCGTAAAAGCATGATTGGCGACCTGTTAGGGCGTAATACTGATCAACGCCTTGCTGGTAGTCTTGCAGGGGCATTGATTGCAGCTCAGCAAGGTGCACATATTATACGAGTCCATGATGTACCCGAAACTGTCGATGTGCTTAAAGTTATGTCAGAAACAATGGCCTACTTATAGTGCGAACGGCACCATACCGTTATCATAAAAGTGAAATCACTTAAGCAGGGACCTGTGAAACAAAGAAAATTTTTTGGAACCGATGGTATTCGCGGCAGAGTAGGGGCGGGTAAAATGACCCCTGAACTGGCATTGAAACTCGGTTGGGCTGCTGGACGAGTATTGTCTCGAAATGGCACTCAAAAAGTGATTATTGGTAAGGATACCCGTATTTCAGGTTACCTATTTGAATCGGCTTTAGAAGCTGGATTATCAGCTGCTGGATTAAACGTTTTATTACTTGGCCCAATGCCGACCCCTGCTGTTGCTTATTTAACTCGTACATTTCGTGCAGAAGCTGGTGTGGTAATTAGTGCTTCGCATAATCCTTACTATGACAACGGTATTAAGTTTTTCTCAACCGATGGCAGTAAACTTGATGATGCTATTGAATTAGAAATTGAGGCTGAACTTGAAAAGCCGTTAGTGTGTGTTGAGTCGCACTTATTAGGCAAGGCTCGTCGAATTGAAGATGCTGCAGGCCGTTACATCGAATATTGTAAAGGGAATTTCCCAGCCGACCAAACACTTGAAGGTTTAAAAATTGTCGTCGATTGTGCTCATGGCGCAACGTATCATATTGCTCCTAATGTGTTCCGTGAATTAGGTGCAGATGTGATTGCGATTGGTGATAAACCCGATGGACTCAACATCAATGATAAGGTCGGTGCAACATCAATGGCTAAAATTTGTGAGACTGTCTTGGCTGAAAAAGCTGATTTAGGGATTGCATTAGATGGTGACGGCGATCGTATTATGATGGTTAATCGTCATGGTGAAGTGGTTGATGGTGATCAAATCCTGTATATTTTAGCTGTAGATGCACAAAAACGTGGTATTTTAAAAGGTGGAGTCGTTGGCACGTTAATGTCTAACTTAGGTTTAGATTTAGCGCTGCAAGCGCTTGATATTCCTTTTGTTCGCTCTAAAGTTGGTGACCGGTATGTCATGGAAATGCTTAGACAGTATGAATGGCGTATAGGCGGAGAAAATTCTGGCCATATTCTCAATCTCGATCATGGAACCACCGGAGACGGAATTGTTGCGGGCATTTTAGTGTTAGCGGCGATGCGTCGTCAAAATGCGTCGCTTGAACAATTAACCGAGCCGATGAAGATGCTGCCTCAAGTATTGGTTAATGTTCGTTTTGAAGGTGATTCTAATCCACTGGATACCGATGCTGTAAAATCTGCACAAATTGAGGTTGAATTACAATTAGGTGCTCGCGGACGGGTATTATTAAGAACATCGGGAACTGAACCGTTAATTAGAGTGATGGTTGAAGGAGATGATCATCCGCAAGTGCTTGCACATGCAAATCGTATTGCTGACGCGGTAAAGGCAGCCTGTTAATCATTTGAATATTAAGTTATGTTGTTGCTCGCTCAAAAAGTAGACGCTTCGACAGTTTATGTGAAATATTCCCCTTTTAGCCCTTGTAACTTGATAAGTGGTTCGCTATTATTCACGCCGCTTTCAGAGGAGACAGTGAATGGCACTCAGACGTCCAATGGTCGCTGGCAACTGGAAAATGAATGGTAATTCAGCGCTAGCAGAAGAACTATTTAAGAAGTTTGCTACAAAGCTCCAAAATGATTCAGCTGAAGTGGTTTTATGCCCGCCTTCAATTTATCTTGAAAGTGTTCGGCAACTGCTTGAAGCCAATAAGCAAGCCCTTGATGGTGCGCTTGTTAGAATGGGTGCACAAAATCTTAGTCAACATGATTTTGGTGCATACACCGGCGAAATATCCGGGCAGATGCTAAAAGATTCTGGATGTCGATATGTTATTATCGGCCATTCCGAACGTCGCCGTATGTACGGAGAGACGAGTAATATAGTGGCAGAGAAATTTGCTGCAGCACAAAAATATGGTCTGACACCGATTTTATGTGTAGGTGAATCAGGGCCAGCTCGTGAAGCAAGACGTACCTTTGAGGTGATTGCGGAAGAGCTTGATATAGTAATTGAAAAAAACGGTACCATGGCTTTTGATAACGCGATTATCGCTTACGAACCTTTATGGGCAGTAGGAACAGGTAAAAGCGCAACACCAGAGCAGGCACAAGAAGTACATGCGTTTATTCGCAGTCGCCTCTCTGAAGTATCTCCCTTTATTGGTGAGAATATCAGAATTCTATACGGTGGTAGCGTCACCCCAAGCAATGCGGCAGATATATTTGCCCAGCCTGATGTTGATGGTGGTCTGATTGGCGGTGCAAGTTTGAACTCAAGTGAGTTTTTAAGTTTATGTACCATAGCAATGAGCGCGTAATTATATGTACGAAGTTCTGATAGTTGTATACTTGGTGGTAGCTTTAGGTCTTATAGGCTTAATTTTAATTCAACAAGGAAAGGGTGCTGATATGGGCGCATCTTTCGGAGCCGGTGCTTCAGGCACGTTATTTGGCTCAAGTGGCTCAGGTAATTTCCTGACCCGCAGTACTGCAGTTTTAGCCATTGGTTTTTTTGCATTGAGTTTAGTGATTGGTAATTTAAGTGCCAATCACACTGAACAAAATGATCAGTGGAAAGATTTAGGTCCAGCAGTAGAGCAAATCATTGATGATGCGCCTGTGCAGACTGAACAGTCAGAAACGAAAATTCCTGACTAGTATACCAGGTGTCGCCGAGGTGGTGGAATTGGTAGACGCGCAGCCTTGAGGTGGCTGTGTCTTAACGGACGTGCGGGTTCAAGTCCCGCTCTCGGCACCAAATTTAAACTAACAAAATCATGGATTGAGTTTGATTAGTTATTGCAAGATATAGTGTAAATCAATATACTTGCAACAGTTGACGCGGGGTGGAGCAGTTGGTAGCTCGTCGGGCTCATAACCCGAAGGTCGTCGGTTCAAATCCGGCCCCCGCAACCAGCTCCTTGTGATTTAGTTTCGTAAGAAAATAAGTCGCAATTTACAGGTTTTATAATAAAATAACCTCGTGATTACGGGGTTTTTTGTTATATGAACTTTTAAATATCCGTGTTTTATACGGATTGCAATGGGGCTATTAGCCCTTTTTTTGTTTTTTTGGGGGTCATTTTTGGCAACAATAGAATCCAAGCTAGTTGAAATGTTAACAGTACCTGTTGAAGCTTTAGGCTTTAAACTATGGGGCATTGAGTATATTCAAGCTGGTCGTCACTCAATTCTTCGTGTGTTTATTGATCACGAGAATGGCATCAATATTGAAGATTGTGCAGAAGCCAGTCGTCAAGTTAGCGCAGTTATGGATGTTGAAGACCCTATTTCTACAGAATACACATTAGAAGTATCTTCACCAGGCATAGATAGACCGTTATTTACGTCTGAGCAATATGCAGCTTATATAGGTGAAGAAACAAAAGTACAATTGACTATGCCTGTTGCCGGTAGTCGTAATTTAAAAGGCGTCATCAGTAGTGTTGATGGGCAAATGCTCACCATCACAGTTGATGGTAAAGACTTGATTGTTGCTTTGGATAATATCCGTAAAGGCAACGTTATAGCTAAGTTTTGATAGTTTCAGGTGAAGAACGAGGCAAGACCAAATGAATAAAGAGATCCTGCTAGTCGCAGAAGCGGTTTCCAATGAGAAAGGCCTTCCGCGCGAGAAAATTTTCGAAGCGCTAGAAATTGCACTGGCTACCGCAACAAAGAAAAAATATGAAGGCGATATTGAAGTTCGCGTAGCTATTGATCGTAAAACAGGCCACTACGACACTTTCCGTCGTTGGATGGTAGTTGACGATAAAGGCGAAGCTCTGGAAAATCCATACAGCGAAATTACGTTTGAAGCCGCTCGTTATGAAGAACCAGAGATTCAAGTGGGTGAGTTTATTGAAGATCAAATCGACTCAGTTGCATTTGACCGTATCACCACGCAAACCGCGAAACAAGTTATCGTACAGAAAGTACGTGAAGCTGAACGTGCACAAATTGTTGAACAATTTATTGAGCGTGAAGGTGAGATTGTTACTGGTGTTGTTAAGAAAAGTACCCGTGAAAGCGTAGTGGTTGATTTAGGTAACAATGCTGATGGCGTGTTATTTAAAGAAGATTTAATTAGCCGTGAATCTTTCCGTCCTGGTGACCGTGTGCGTGCATTATTGTACTCGGTACGTCCAGAGGCTCGTGGTGCGCAGTTGTTTTTAACGCGTAGTAAACCTGAAATGCTTATTGAGCTTTTTCGAGTAGAAGTGCCAGAAATTTACGACGAATTAATCGAAGTAATGGGTGCTGCTCGTGATCCAGGTGCTCGTGCTAAAATCGCCGTTAAATCAAATGACCGTCGCATTGACCCTATTGGTGCTTGTGTGGGTATGCGTGGCGCACGTGTGCAAGCCGTATCAAACGAGTTAGGTGGCGAGCGAGTAGATATTGTGTTGTGGGATGATAATCCTGCACAATATGTGATCAATGCTATGGCCCCAGCAGATGTTGCATCTATCATTGTGGATGAAGATAACCACTCGATGGATATTGCTGTAGAAGCTGACAGTTTGGCCCAGGCTATTGGTCGTAATGGCCAAAACGTACGTTTAGCCACTCAACTTACAGGTTGGGAACTAAACGTAATGACAGTTGAAGACATGAACAAAAAACACCAAGCCGAAAGTGCCAAAGTGATTGATTTGTTTGTGGCTTATCTGGATGTAGATAAAGATTTTGCAGCCGTTTTGGCTGATGAGGGATTCACTTCGTTAGAAGAGATTGCTTATGTCCCAGAATCTGAACTATTAGCAATAGAAGGTTTCGACGAAGGAATCGTTGAAGCATTACGTGAACGTGCAAAAGCTGCTATCTCGACAAGAGCATTAGCGTCTGAAGAAGCGTTAGATGGTGCAGAGCCAAGTGATGATTTATTAGCATTGGAAGGATTAGAAAGACATTTAGCTTATGTTCTTGCGAGCAAAGGCGTAGTGACTTTAGAAGACTTGGCCGAGCAAGGTATTGACGATTTAATTGATATTGAAGAATTAACAGAAGAAAAAGCAGGTGAGCTCATCATGGCTGCCCGCAATATCTGTTGGTTTGGCGAAGAAGCATAAGTCGATCAACAGGGGGATTTAATTGATGGCAGATACAAGCGTAGAAAAATTAGCAGCGGAAGTGGGAAAATCGGTCGATCGATTAATCGAGCAATTCTCAGATGCTGGTATAAGTAAAAAACAACTCGATACTGTTTCAGAGAAAGAGAAGCAACAGCTTCTTGATTATCTAAAAAAACAGCATGGTGCAGATTCTGTTCCGACTAAAATGACATTGCAACGTAAAACAGTGTCTACGTTAAGTGTTCCAAGCACTGGCGGTCAGTCAAAAGACGTAAAAGTAGAAGTGCGTAAGAAACGTACTTTTGTTAAGCGTGATGATACAGAATTAGCAAAACAAGCTGAATTAGAAGCTCAAGCAAAAGCCAAAGCAGACGCTTCAGCTTCCGCTTTTGCTTGAGCTTCAGCG
>NZ_JACJFI010000127.1 GCF_014164505.1 Shewanella sp. SG41-4
AGCTTAAGTGGTCGTTTACTCTTGGGCCAAATGACCCAAGATCAGCAATTAACTAGCATAGGTTATGGTTATTCATTACCGACAGACTCTATAGATGCAAAAGTTGATATCACCGGCATGACACTTAAAGCGGTCACCAAACTCAACCGAGCATGGCGTCTCACTGGCAGTTATGATTATAACGACAGAGAAAACAACACCCAAATCGAACAATGGACTCAAATTAGCATTAACGATGTTACCGGCCAAGTGCGGTATAACAATCCATACGATCTCACTACTCATAACGCTAAATTATCAACTGACTATCGCATCAACCATGGTTTAAAACTCGATGCGGGTTATGATTTCAAACGAGATGAACGCAGTAATCAAGGTAGAGAAACCACTGACGATAATAACGTTTGGGCACGTTTACGCGTCACTAGTTTTGACATGTGGGATATGTGGCTTAAGGGCAGTTTGAGCAAGAGAGATGGTTCAGAATACAAAGCATCAGAATCGTCATCAGCTGAGCAAAATCCGTTACTACGTCGATACTATTTGGCTGACCGTGACCGCACTCAAATAGAGGCACGCTTTAATCATAGCCCTATTGAAAACTTGAACGTCGATTTTGGGGTTCGCTATGCACTTGATGACTATACAGAAACACAAATAGGCTTAACTGAATCAAAAGATACAAACTACGATATTAATCTGAGCTACATGATTAATGACGATGTGAATGTTAATACATTTTATAATCATCAAATCATAAAATCAGCTCAATCTGGCAGTGCCAATTTAAATATTGCTACCTGGCAAGCCGATATTGAAGACACTGTCGATGTTGTTGGCGCAGGCTTAAGTTACAACAATTTAATGGACAGTCGTTTGCGCTTAGGCTTAGATTATACCTACTCAGACTCAGACAGTACGACCCAAGTAAGACAGGGTATTAGTGGTGATTACGGAGACTATTTTGCCAAAGTACTTAACATCAATGTGTATGCACAATATCAAGCCACCGAAAAAATGGCCTTTCGTATAGACTACAAAATGGAAAAATACCTCGATAATGATGACGCCAATGATATCGCGCCTGATACCATTTGGAATGTCATGAGTTTAGGTAATTTACAGCATGATTACACCGCACACATGATCATGCTCAACGTAAGCTATAGTCTGTAAGTGAAATAACCGTTATATAACGGAGTCGTTCACATCAAAGATAACGCCAACCTTATATAGGTTGGCGTTTTTATATCATTTGATGTAACAATATTTGAACACAAAAACGACCACTAACAACCTATTGTATAAAAAACTTGCAATCAGACTATATTTAACATTATATTAACAAGGTGAATTGTTTGTGATTGAAGTTTGGGCAAATGGATGTTGCCCCCCATTTTATACTGTTCATCTTTACTCCAATATTACTTGTTCTAGACTCTCCCTTGTTTTTTAAATCTCCAATGCATTTAAGCAACAACCTCCTCCCAATACTTAGCCAACATCAGGTATCATTCAATACCAATATTTATTGTCCAGAGAAATTCATGTTTCAAATTGATACGCTAATTGCCGCCAAAATTGTTGACCGAACCATGAAAATTATTGGTCATAATATCAATGTTATGAATGCTCAAGCAGTGATATTAGGTTCAGGCGATATCGATCGGATTGGCACTGTGCATGAGGGGGCACTATTAGCTATCAGCCAAAATCGCAACGTTGAAATAAGCCAAGCTATTGCTTCAAACTTACATGGCGTTAAACCGGGGCTTAATTTACCGTTGCATTATCATGGCAAAATTGTTGGCGTTATCGGTATCACTGGCGAGCCAGACACATTAAGTCACTACGGTGAACTGCTTAAAATGACGGCCGAGATGATTGTCGAGCAAGCTAATTTGCAAGAGCAATTACAGTGGCAAAATCGTCAGAAAGAGGAATTTATTTCGCAACTCATTCATGCCAATGAACAAGACTTACCTTCTTTACAACAATGGGCATTGCAATTGGGTATCGATTTAAGCGTGCCGCGAGTGGCCGCCATTATTGAACTCGATAGTAATGACCCATTATATCAACAAGACAATCAAGCATTAAAACAAGTCCTGTATTTATTACAAAATCCTGTACGCGATAACTTAATTGCGATGACATCACTCACTCAATTAGTGATTTTAAAACCGGCTTTTTTAGATGGTAAGCAATTTGACCCAGAGCTTGAAAATCAACGCATCAACAAACTGCTCAAACGCTTACCCGCCAATATGCAACTAAGCCTGCATATCTCATTGGGGCATTATTTCAGTGGTGAATTAGGCATTAGTTACTCCTATCGAACTGCTAAAGAAACGTTAGATATCGGCAAGAAATTACATCCTGCAAAAACCAAATATTTATACCAAGACTACAGCTTACAAGTGCTGTTATCAGGGTTACGTCACCACTGGCGAGGTAATGCACTTGCGGCGCCGTACCTGAAACTCATTGAAGTCGACAATAATCAACAATTGCAAAAAACACTTGCCGCGTATCTAGAACACATGGGAGACATTCAAGCCTGTGCTAACAGTCTGTTTATCCATAGAAACACACTGCGTTATCGATTAGACAAAATTCAAACGATTACCAACATTGACTTGCACAGTTTTAATGGATTACTGAGTTTGTATTTAGGCCAGTTAATTCATCAACCCAACACCTAGAAATTGTGCACTTGCACAAAAATAGCATTCAATCTCTCATTTATTGATGCAAGCGCACAGAGTAATTTATGGGTAATGGTTTACTATAATGAATACTAAACCACCCCTACAATAATAAATAACGAGTACTCTATGGGACTAATATTGATCTTACTCGGCGTAATAGCCTTTATCGTCATCGCCACCTCTAAATTTAAACTCCACCCTTTTTTAACCCTCATTTTAGCGTCATTTCTCACCGCATTTGCCTATGGTTTACCCAGCAATGAAATTGCCAAAACCATTACTGGCGGTTTCGGTGGTATTTTAGGTTACATCGGCTTAGTCATTGTGCTCGGTACGATTATTGGCACCATTCTCGAAAAAAGTGGTGCAGCCATTACCATGGCAGATGTGGTCATAAAACTGTTTGGCCAACGATTCCCAACGTTAACTATGTCAATGATTGGTTACTTAGTGTCGATCCCTGTTTTTTGCGATTCAGGTTTTGTGATTTTAAATTCATTAAAACAGTCAATGGCAAACCGGATGAAAGTGTCTCAAGTTGCCATGAGCGTCGCCCTAGCAACGGGGTTATACGCAACTCATACCTTTGTGCCGCCAACCCCAGGTCCTATTGCTGCGGCGGGTAATCTTGGCCTTGAGTCACAGCTTGGGCTTGTGATTGCTGTTGGTGTGTTTGTTGCTGCCATTGCCGCATTTGCCGGTATGTTGTGGGCCAATCGTTTTGCCAATGAGCAACCAGACGGCGAAGGCGCCGAAGAACTGAATCTGCAGCAAGAAGATTTTGATGATCTAAAGAAAACCTATGGCGAATTACCTAGCCCTACCAAAGCATTTGCGCCTATTTTTGTACCTATCATTTTAATCTGCTTAGGCTCGGTGGCTAACTTCCCTTCAAAACCACTTGGTGAACAAGGCTTATTCGATTTATTAGTGTTCTTAGGCCAACCTGTTAACGCTTTAATGATTGGCCTATTTCTGTCGTTATTGCTGTTAAAAAGCAATCAAAAAATCAAAGAATTTAGCGACCGTATCAGCCAAGGTTTAGTGGTATCGGCACCGATTTTATTGATCACTGGTGCTGGCGGCGCATTTGGTGCGGTATTAAAAGCCACTGAGATTGGTGCGTTTCTTGGGAGCAGTTTATCCGCTTTAGGTGTGGGTATTTTTATGCCGTTTATCGTGGCGGCGGCACTCAAATCTGCACAAGGTTCATCTACCGTTGCATTAGTGGCTACCTCAGCGTTAGTGGCACCATTATTAGGCGATATCGGTTTAGCCTCAGAAATGGGCCGCGTATTAACCGTAATGGCGATTGGCGCAGGTGCTATGACCGTCTCACACGCAAACGATAGCTTCTTCTGGGTGGTGACTCAATTTAGCCGCATGAGCGTTAAACAAGCGTATCGAGCCCAAACAATGGCCACCTTAATCCAGGGAGTCACGGCGATGATTACCGTTTATCTACTGAGTTTATTTTTACTGTAAATTATTAATCAGAGTCTTATATGAAAATCGTTATTGCACCAGATTCATTTAAAGAAAGCCTAAGCGCACTGGAAGTGGCTAATGCCATCGAAGATGGATTTAGACAAGTATTCCCAGACGCCCAGTATTGTAAAGTGCCAATGGCCGACGGCGGAGAAGGCACTGTACAAGCTATGGTCGATGCCACCCAAGGACAGATTATTAATCTCACTGTCACTGGGCCTTTAGGCTTACCCGTTAATGCATTTTATGGCGTACTAGGCCAACTTGATGAGGATGGAAACCAAACGGCAATCATCGAGATGGCTGCGGCATCAGGTTTACATCTGGTGCCATCTACTCATCGTAATCCATTATTAACCACCAGTTTTGGAACGGGTGAGTTAATTGCAGATGCTTTGAACCGAGGAATAAGACACATCATTTTAGGCCTCGGTGGCAGTGCTACTAACGATGCAGGCGCAGGCATGATGCAAGCCTTAGGCGTAAAATTAAGTGATATAGCCAACACTCCATTACCTTTTGGCGGTGCAGCCCTCGCCGCATTACATTACATCGATATGCAATCATGCCATCCGGCCATCAAGGAGTGCGTGATTGAAGTGGCTTGCGATGTCGATAACCCGTTATGTGGGCCTCGAGGCGCCAGTGCTATTTTTGGCCCACAAAAAGGTGCGACTACTGAGATGGTTGAGCTACTTGATCTCGCTTTAGGGCATTTTGCTCATATCATTAACCAACACCTTAACCAGCCAATTGATGGACACTGTCAATTGCATCCTGGTGCTGGTGCTGCTGGCGGTATGGGGTTTGGCGTAATGACAATGTTAAATGCAACCTTAAAACCTGGTGTCGATATTGTCACTAAAAGCGTTAAGCTGGCACAACATTGTCTCAATGCTGATCTGGTTATTACCGGTGAAGGTCGAATAGACGGTCAAACCGTGTTTGGTAAAACCCCTATGGGAGTATTGAATGTTGCCAAACAACTTAATATTCCGGTTATCGGTATTTCAGGGTGTCTTGGTGCAAATGCAGATGCCATTTTAACAGAAGGCATGCATGCTATTTTTCCTATCATTCCTGCGTTGCAGCCCTTAGAGCAAGTATTGTCTGAAGCTCAGATTAATCTAACCAATACTGCGCGAAATATTGCAGCAATAATGTCACTTTCATTTACAAGCAAGTAATCTAATCAAGCACAAATGTCTTACCGCATTTGTGCTTGATTATTCATATCAACATCATTCGTATTCTAAATTAACGCAGCTAATCCGCAGTAATAACACGATAAATACTTGAAGCGAAACCAGCCATACAGTAAAGTTAGCACCCTCATTTCATCCTGAAGGTGCAGCGTTAATCGCAAAGCACACGTCAATGCTAACAGGATGGAGTTTTCATCATTACGGCAAGCAAAATGACCTCGAAAATCACCCGTCAAGCAAACGCTTCAGAAGACAGTTTACTGCGAATTTTTACCGCCCCTGAAGATTCAACCTCGACGTTAAGCATTATTGAGCAAAAGCTGTCTCAAGACCTCGCGGGTTTTTTAGGCAACAGCATTGCCGCACTAGAAAAACCACTGTCAGAAATAGAAACCGACTTTAGTGCCTATCAGATCCCGACAGATCCCAAGTTCGTTTCTGATTATGCCGACGAAATCATGCAAAACCTAGTCGCTCATTCAGTCCATACTTCAGCACCCAGCTTTATTGGACACATGACTTCGGCCTTGCCTTATTTTGTGTTGCCACTGTCAAAAATGATGGTGGGTCTAAATCAAAATTTAGTCAAAATTGAAACATCGAAAGCCTTTACCCCATTAGAGCGCCAAGTGTTAGGCATGATGCATCATTTGGTGTATCAACAATCTGATGATTTCTATCACCAATGGATGCACAGTGCTAACCATTCACTTGGGGCATTTTGCTCAGGCGGCACCGTTGCTAATATCACCGCACTGTGGATTGCCCGAAATCGGCTGCTACAACCTTGCGGCGAGTTTAAAGGCGTCACCCGCGAAGGAATGACGAAAGCATTGCGCTTTTATGGTTATGATGACCTTGCTATTTTAGTGTCAGATCGCGGTCATTACTCTTTGGGCAAAACTGCCGACTTATTGGGTATTGGCCGAGATAACATCATTAGCATCCCAACAGATGAGCATCATAAAGTCGATGTTGCAGCCATGCGTGATGCAGCAGAAAAGCTGGCACAACAAAATATTAAAGTCATGGCCATTGTCGGTATCGCCGGTACAACTGAAACAGGCAATGTGGATCCCTTAACTGAACTAGCAGCGTTAGCCAGCGAGTTAAATTGCCATTTTCATGTCGATGCGGCATGGGGCGGCGCAAGTTTATTGTCCAAAAAATATAGCCATTTACTAAAAGGCATTGAGTTAGCTGACTCCGTCACTATCGATGCCCATAAGCAAATGTATGTTCCAATGGGCGCCGGTATGGTGCTATTTAAAGACCCAGAACTGGCGCAAGCCATAGTGCATCATGCTGAATATATTCTCCGGGTAGGTTCAAAAGACCTAGGCAGTCAAACGCTGGAAGGTTCGCGACCTGGAATGGCAATGCTCGTGCATGCTTGTCTTCAAATTATTGGCCGTGATGGCTATGAAATCCTCATTAATAACAGCCTAGAAAAAGCCCGTTACTTTGCCTCAATCATCGACCAACACCCTGATTTTGAGTTAGTCACTGAGCCTGAGTTATGTTTGCTGACCTATCGTTATGTACCAAAATCGGTGCAAGCCATACTTACTAAAGCTCTAGCCAACCAAGATAGCGTTTTAGTTGCATCAATCAATGAACTACTTGATGGACTGACGCAATTTATTCAAAAGCATCAACGCGAACAAGGCAAATCGTTTGTGTCACGCACTCGCATTAAGCCAGCAAAATACTTACGCCAACAAACGACTGTATTTCGCGTGGTACTCGCCAACCCGTTAACCAGTCATCAAATATTGCATGATGTACTCACAGAGCAAGTCGACATTGCCGCATTAGACAGTGAGTATTTACCCCAGTTGTTGGCGTTGTAGAGCACAGACTCATCAATAACTTCGATGTTTATAGCTTGTTAGCTACCTTCTCGTCATCCCGGCAGTGTTTTTAAGCCGGGAGCCAGGTGTTTTCTTTGTACTTTTGTACTCATGGCCTACGGCCATATCCACAAAAATGCCACGTCTGATGTTCAACAACAGCGTGAGGGATTTCATTTTTATTCTTTACCATTAAATTTCAGATGTAAAAAAGCCCCAACTAATGTTGAGGCTTTTTTACACCATACTTACGTATGTAAATAATGGTACCCGAGGCCGGACTTGAACCGGCACGCTTATTCAGCGAGGGATTTTAAATCCCTTGTGTCTACCGATTCCACCACTCGGGCAAAGTGTTGTTTTAACCGTTACTTAAAGTAACCATTAAACGCAATTTTGTGGAGGCGCGACCCGGAGTCGAACCGAGATAGACGGATTTGCAATCCGTAGCATAGCCATTCTGCCATCGCGCCATCTTTAACCAAATTCAAATCCATCGGATAAGATAAGAAATTGGAGCGACATATCGGGTTCGAACCGATGACCTATACCTTGGCAAGGTATCGCTCTACCAACTGAGCTAATGTCGCGTATTCAATCATTTTAATGCTTTATTATATCAAAAAGAAAGGTTTCATACTTCAACCTATCCAACTGAGCTAATGTCGCGTGTAAATCGTGTTAGTTAACATAAAACCCTAAGGCTTGTTGTTGACTCATCACTTGTCTACGGGGAGGCATTCTACCGAATTAACCTCGTGTGTCAATTATTGATTTACGCAATTTTGACTGTTTGCGCACTAAATAATCTTATTGAACTATTATTACGCTATTCTGCCGTTAAATCTTTCCAAGCTGCTGAAATGTAACTCATCATCGACCAGAACGTCAGCGCTGTAGCAATATAAAACAAGCCGTAAGCAACATCTGTTAACCAAGGTGTGGGTTTCCAAATCAATCCAATAATTGCGATCATTTGCGTGGCCGTTTTATATTTACCAATCCAAGACACGGCAACTACGCCACGTTTGCCTATTTCTGCCATCCATTCACGCAAGGCTGAAATAACAATTTCGCGACCAATCATAAATAACGCCGCTAAGGTTAAGTACACATTGTCATTTTGTTGAACCAACAGCACTAATGCTGTCGACACCATGACTTTATCTGCAACTGGATCTAAAAAAGCGCCAAATCGGGTTAGTTGACCAAGTTTACGCGCAGCATAACCGTCTAACCAATCGGTCAAGGCGGCCAACCAAAAAATAAATGCCGAAACAAATGGTGCCCATGGATATGGTAAATAGAATACCGCTATAAATACGGGTAACAAAGCAATACGGAATAATGTCAGTGCAATAGGTAAGTTAAACGGCATAAAAAGACCAATTTGTCAGAAGCAGCGCCAATCTTGCCTTAATTTTAGCCCCCTCGCAATGCATCATGAATTGTTTGTGCCATTTCTAAGCTAATTCCGGGTACTTTTGTCAATTCAGCCACGCTAGCGCCCTTCACTTCTTGAATTCCGCCTAAATGTTGCAACAAAGCTTTACGTCTTTTAGGGCCCACACCAGCGATAGATTCTAAGGTAGATGTATTACGCGTTTTCTGGCGTTTGTTACGATGTCCGGTAATCGCAAAGCGATGTGACTCATCGCGAATGTGCAACATTAAATGAAATGCAGGCGAGTCACTGGCAATATCGAACGTTTGCTCACTGCCACCAACAATAAAGGTTTCGAGCCCTGCTTTTCGGCCCTCGCCTTTGGTCACGCAAATAAGCAATGGCGGATTATCAATATTGACACACTTTTCATCGACAATTGTTTGCGCCACTCTTAACTGGCCAATACCACCATCAATGAAGACTAAATCGGGTACTTTACCGTTGTTATCGATTTTATCAAATCGCCGGCTTATTGCTTGTTCCATCGCGGCATAATCATCACCACCAGTAATACCGGTAATATTGTAACGGCGGTAATCGGCTTTATGTGGTCCTTCTCGATTGAACACCACACACGATGCCACAGTACTTTCACCCATGGTGTGGCTAATATCAAAACATTCCATCCGCTTAATTGGTTCATTAAGCTCAAGAGCTTCTTCAAGTAATTGAAAGCGTTGTTCTACAGTATTCTTGTGCGACAATCTGGTAGCGACTGCATTAGTGGCATTGGTTATAGCAAGTCGTAAAAAGTTAGCTCTGTCGCCTCTTACTTGCGTTTTTAATTCAAACTTTTTATCTAATGCGTGTTCTATCGACGCTTCTAATTCTTTTATGCCGTCAAAGTGATGGCTGAGAATGACTTCTTTTGGAATAGTGCGCTGAATATCGGCATTAAGGTAAAATTGGCCCAAAAATGATGACAGCACCTCTTCAATTTCAGTTTCAGCTGGAACGGACGGATAATAGCTACGACTACCGAAAATTTTACCATCGCGAATAAACAATAAATGAAAACAGGCAATACCAGAGGCGTAATCGACGCCAATGACATCCATATCACCTTTATGATTTGACACTTCCTGCTGCTCTGCTACGCGCCTTAATGCGGTAATTTGGTCACGATACTGTGCCGCACGCTCGTATTCCATATCAATTGCAGCAGTCTCCATTTTGGCCACCAGCTGCGATATGACTTGTTTGTCTTTTCCGCGTAAAAATAAACCGGCTAATTTGACCTGTTCACTGTATTCCTCATCACTAACAATCCCTACACACGGCGCACTGCAACGATCTAATTGATACTGTAAACAAGGCCGAGATCTGGATTTATAATATAAGTCATCGCATTGACGGATTGGAAACAGCTTTTGCATTAAATGCAAACTCTCACGAACCGCACCACCATTTGGATACGGACCAAAATAATGGCCTTTTTCACGTTTTGGACCACGATGATAAGCAAGTCGAGGGTGCTTATGGCCGCTCAATAGAATATACGGATAAGATTTATCATCACGCAGTAGCACGTTATATTTGGGCATGTACTGCTTGATGTAGTCATTTTCAAGCAATAGCGCGTCAGTTTCGCTGTGAGTAACGGTCACATCAATATTATCGATATGCGAAACCAGCGCCTGAGTTTTAACATTAGGAATGTTGACTCTAAAATACGAGCTTAAGCGTTTTTTGAGATCTTTGGCTTTACCAACATAAATAACCTGTTGGTGTTTATCGTACATTCGATAAACACCAGGTGCTGAGGTGACATTTTTTAAAAAAGATTTGGCGTTAAAACCACTTGGCATGATTGAAGCTACTTAATGCGTTGCGAGGAATACATTATTCCTGACTAGAATGAACCTGTATCGAGCATTTTGTAACGGATAGCTAAACGGGTCAACTCAACGTCACCGCCGATCCCTAGTTTGGCAAATAGTCGATAACGATAACTATTGACTGTTTTAGGGCTTAAATTTAATTTTTCAGAAATATCATTAACCTTTTCACCATTGGTAATCATCATCATGATTTGCAATTCACGTTCAGACAAACTACTAAATGGATTCTCGTCAGAGTGGTTAAATTGACTGAGCGCCATTTGCTGCGCAATTTCTGGCGACAAATAACGTTGACCACGAGCCACTTGAGTAATTGCACGTAATACTTCTGGTGATGTAGAGCCTTTAGTTAAGTAACCAGAAGCACCTGCTTGCATTACTTTAGTCGGAAAAGGGTCTTCAGTTTGCACGGTTAACACAATAATTTTAGCGTCTGGCTGATAGCGCAAAATCTTACGGGTGGCTTCTAACCCACCCATACCAGGCATATTCATGTCCATTAAAATGACATCAGCTTCGTTCTGTCGCGACCACTGTACAGCTGTTTCTCCATCGGGCGCTTCACCGATGACTTTAATACCGCGTTCATCTTCCAATATGCGACGAATACCCGTTCTAACGAGTTCATGGTCGTCAACCAAATATACAGATATCAAGTAAACCCACCTATTATTATGCGTAATTCATTTTTGAATTTTAGGGCCGTTTTTTATATATGAAAATTTGTATGTAAAATCTTATCGAAAAAATACTGGTTACATTGCATATTTTACACATCTCACTTATCTGTTTGAATTTAGCATCTTTACATTTACTGACACAAGCAAAGTCAGTTATTAACGTGAAGATGGATATAAAACAGCCAGTTTTGTTGCCTTATTATTGCAATTTAACCTTTTTAAATCATTCACCCTGCAAGGTGATAATAATGGTACGAGCCGATGCATAATCGCGATGTTCACATAAATATAAACCTTGCCAAATACCCAAGTTCAAATGCCCATTGGTAATCGGTATAGACTGACTAGAAC
>NZ_JACJFI010000128.1 GCF_014164505.1 Shewanella sp. SG41-4
AAAATAAAGGCGACGATTTTTTGAATTAATTCAAATGACGCCATATCTACAAAAATCACTTTGATACACACTAAAGTAAATAGTAATGCCGCTAACCTGACGAGGCTTGCTTGTTGAGGTCTCAAACTGATAAGCATCACCGCACTTGCATGTACTACTAATAACACTGCACTCATTGGCGCAGCCGTGCTGGTATCTAATTGGTAACTCCAGAGTAAATAGCTCATTACTAATAAAGCATGCCATGCCCATTTTAGTGCGTTGTGAGAGACTATTTTTCTGTGTGCTCTAATGCCTAACTTAGCTGTTAGTAAATATCGAGCTAATAAAACAAGCACTCCAAACTCTGCTAAATTAATCAGTAAGCTATGAATGTTTAACGTCAGCTGTGTTTCACTGTGAAGCACAATAGGTAAAATGGCACAGATAAAGATTGCCGTGTAAGCCAAGCTATAACTAGGTGCTAAGGCCTGCTTTAAATGTCGACCTATACGAGTGCTTCTTTCGGTAATCACACTGAAATATCCGCAAATAATTAAAGCAGTAATTGCCCATGATGGGTGGATTAGGTTCGTAACTGTTTGACTCAATACAGCTATTACTAAGGCAATATAATATGGACCAATATGCCATTGAAGCGTAGTCATTTGCTGCCACTTCTCAGGTAACTGAGTATAACGCCAGCTAATGAGCCCAATAAATGATAAACCAATCACCAATGCGATTAGTCCTTGCCACAGTTCTGCGAGACACATTGCTGCTGTAACCATGGTTGCTAATACCGTGAGTATTTGCGACTCATAGCGAAGACTCTTGTGATTAACAAGGTATGCTAATCCTAAGCTCATGAGGCTGCTTACCCATAATGCGATAGCAATATAGTCTGGATAACTACGAACGATTTTAGGTAATAGCAGCAATGGTAAGGCTAAATAACATGCCAACTGAACATAGTAAGCAAAGCGGATTAACTTAGCGTCGGCGTAATATTTTTTGTACCAATAATACGCGAGTAACAGTCCGGTAAAGAGCTCGATACGGGCTAACTTAGCGTTCATAGCTTGGTCTGCAAAACTCAAGCTATTGGCGTCTACCATGCCAATAATCACTAATCCTAGTAGAGGCAGTTGCACTATCCAGGCTAATACTTCGCTAAAGCGTAGGGTGTGTTTAGCACTCATGTACAGTAGTAATAAGCTGATTAATGGCAATGTATTAAGCCAATATTGCTCAGTGATAAAGAAGCTAATGAGTAATAAGGTAACCGTATAAAGCACTCCAAGTAACTCTCGGATAAACCGTACAGCTAGGTGCTCAAATGTCATTAAATCAGCTTGATGGCGGCTAAGAAGCTTTTGTGCTGCAAAAGTCATTGCACAGGTAAGTGCCATCGATAAGCTCAATAATGCTTGATACCCTAATAAGCCATTATTGTCATAGTGTGGCAGGGTTAGTACATCAAATACGTTAGCAAAACTGCTGATTATGCCTAGTATCAGCAAGATATAAGCTTCTGCCCTAATAGGGTTAAATTGTTGTTTACAGCCAATCCACAGTAACAATAATCCCTCTAATAACAACACTAATCCCATCAGTTCGACGCTGAGTAAAAACAGTGCGGCAAAACCAGCAAAGCTTCCGGCAAAAGCCAAGGCAAGTGCACTAATATCTTTATCGCGTTTAATTACCCAATATAACAACCCACACAGCAATGCATTAAGTGCAAATAGCTCACCAGCAAAAATACTCCATTCCGTTAGGGTGTAGAGAGTAAAAACCATTAGTGCGATTGGAACCGCTAGCAGTCTTGGTGTTAACGCAGACTTGATGACAAATAATAAGCTGGCAATACCGTAGAGGTAGAAGAGCCCATTGATCATCAATAATGCTAAGCCGGTTTGCCAATCAATGATAGACAGCGGCAATTGAATAAATAAGCTGAGTATTTGTATGCAAGCGATATGGAGTAATGCAGTTATTTCGATGAGTATCGGCCAAACTAATTTGTGGCTTTGTACCATCGAGCAGATACCGATAAGCATTAAATACGGCAGGTACAATAATGGTGTTTGACCACCATCAAGTAACATCAATGGCGCAAGTGAACCACCAAGTAAGGCGACAATGGCCACCACTTTGGTGTCGAGTTTAAATGATAAACCATAACCAAAAACGGTGTTGAGTAACAGTAAACCAAAGCAGGCTGTATCGGGAATAAGCTGAAAATACGGCCCTAAGAAATACAAACACAAGTAGTTAAGAATAAGCCCAAGACCAACAAGCCCTGAACCAAAATCTTGCATGCCCGGTCGTTTTTGTCGAATGAATACACCACCGACAATAATGCTATTTGCTACGCCTAAACCTAATAACGCTTTACCCAGCTCTGAAAACCAGTTGTTAATAGAAAACTGCAATAAGTAACCAAACCCAAGTGTCAGGGTAATGATGCCGGCAACGGTCATCAAAAATACAGCACCTAAACCCTTAGTTTGGTAATGTTGATAAAAGCTTTTTGCTTGTTCGGTTAACCCAGACAATGGTGCCAGCGCAGATGTGCTGAATTCGCCAATAGCTTCAGCTAATTGAGAGACCATGGCACTTAGCGCACTTTGTCTGGCTGGTGACTTTGTGACTATCGAGGTTTGTTGCGCTGTTATGGATGGCGCTGACGCTGAATGATTTGTGTCTAACGGTTGGCGTTCCCAAGCGGAAGAAGAGTATTGAGGTTTATCGGCAACGATATTGCCGCTCGAATCGTTTGCTCGACTCTCATACACAGGAACATGTAAGTTTTCGTCAGCCAAGCTAATGTGTTGTTCATTGTTGTTTTGCACTTGTACTTGCAGGGCCAAAGCATCAAGTTGCTGGCTGAATTTAGCTAACTGCTGATTTACATCGGCCTGTTGTGCACCTTGCTGTGAGACTAACTCAGCCAGCTGTGCTTTTAATGTGGCTACGTCATCCATTAACGGCATCATTTATCCCATGATTATTATGCACTCCAATATTGCCAAGTTATTGTACGTGGTTCTGATTGATTAGGAAATGCTCAGTTTTCTGATACTTGAGATATTTAAGCGTTGATAGATGTATGGATTTCGATATGTTTGAAACAACAAAAAAGCACCTCGGAAGGTGCTTTCTGTTACTACGAAAATAACTTTAAAACTTAACCACTAGTTTGCCCTGTTGTACGGCAATTTCTTTGGTCATTTTAGCCATTAATGCTTGATTACTGTCGCGAGTGTCTAAAGTGTACACTGGCTGGTTTTCAAGATAATTACGTAAAAATCCCATTAGTTGTGGTGTTGCCTGGCTGATGTAGCGTTCAATATCAGCGGGTTCAGACTCAACTTTCACTAAGGTTAACTGTCGAAGATAGACACTCTTGGTATTACTGTCATACCAAGGCACTGCCTCAAAAGTCGTTTTCAGTTTTGCATGGATCGGTAAAAGTGGGTTGTTAACTGTGATCATTGTTGCTGCTGTCACTGCCATGGTATTTGGCTTAGCGCCCAACACGACCTGCATATCATTTAGCTTAAGTGATACACCAATTAACTTGTTGCCCTGTTTTACCTCAAAATGCATGTCTTTATTAAGGTACTGTTCAATTTCAGACTCGGTGATGCTGTATTGACTGGCACAGCCAGTCAGTAACAATAACAATCCCAGTCCAAGGGTTTTAACCAAGGTTATCATCCAGTGTTTCTCATTCCTGCTGCAACGCCGGCAATGGTCAGCATAAGTGCTAGCTGAACATCTGCAGACGGTTCAACTTCTCTACGTGTACGGGCTAATAGCTCGGTTTGTAAGAAGTTAAGTGGATCTATGTAAGGGTTGCGCAGTTTAACAGACTCACGGCTCCAAGGCGTATGTGACATTAACTCTGTCGCTTGGGTTAATGATAATACTGCTTCAATACCCAATTGCAGACGTTGACGTAACTTCTCACCTAAATGATGTAACTCTGGCTTCACTAAACATAGCTCGTAGTACTTGGCTAAGTTTGGTTCTGCTTTGGTGTAGACCATTTCGAGCATTGAAATACGGGTTTCAAAGAAAGGCCATTGCTCTTCCATTTCACGCAATAATGCCAACTCGCCGCGATCTGCCGCATCTTGTAGTGCTTCACCCGCACCAAGCCAAGCAGGTAACATTAAGCGGTTTTGTGACCAAGCAAAAATCCACGGAATAGCACGTAAGCTTTCAATACCACCATCAACTTTACGTTTAGCTGGGCGACTACCAAGTGGTAATTTACCGAGCTCAACTTCAGGAGTAGCGGATCTAAAATACTCAACAAAGTCAGGTTCTTCACGTACGATGCCGCGATAATGCAGTACTGACTCTTCAGCAATACGCTGCATGCAATCACGCCATGATTTTTTAGGCTCCGGTGGTGGTAACAATGTCGCTTCTAATACCGCTGAGGTATATAGCGCTAAACTTTGTACCGCTAATTTTGGTAAGCCAAACTTAAAGCGGATCATTTCGCCTTGTTCTGTCACACGGATGCGACCATCTACCGAACCTGGTGGTTGCGATAAAATAGCTTTATGAGCTGGTCCGCCCCCACGACCGATAGAACCGCCACGACCATGGAACAACATTAATTTAACGTCAGCTTTTTTACACACAGCAACTAACTGTTCTTGTGCACGATACTGCGCCCAGGCAGCTGCCATTACACCGGCATCTTTCGCTGAGTCAGAATAACCAATCATCACTTCTTGCATGCCTTTGGTGTAACCACGATACCAATCAATATTCAGTAGCGAAGTCATACAGTCAGCGGCACCCTCTAAGTCAGCGAGGGTTTCGAATAATGGTACTACACGCATCGGGTTGGTACAGCCAGCTTCTTTTAACAGTAATAATACAGTTAATACGTCAGATGGCTTGCTTGCCATTGATATCACGTATGACCCCAGTGCATTAACTGGTTGCTTGGCGACTAAGTTGCAGGTTCTGACAACTTCAGCTACATCATCCGTCGGTTTCCAATTTGTTGGGATCAGCGGACGTTTGCTGGTTAACTCGCGCAGTAAAAACGCTTGTTTTTCATTTTCGTCCCAATGATTGTAATCACCTAAACCCAAATAACGTGTTAGTTCAGCAATCACGTCACTATGACGGGTAGCATCTTGACGAATATCTAGGCGTAACATGTGAATACCAAAGCACGCTAAACGACGTAATATGTCGAGTAACAGGCCATTAGCTATCAGCTTCATACCGCAATCGGTCAAACTTTTATAAAGTAGTTCAAGCGGTTCAAGCAAATCTGATTTATGCCAAATTAGCTCGCTGGTATCTACGTCAGGTTTTTTACCTTCAAGGCGAGCATTTAGGTAATCGATGGTGTCACGTAATTGGCAACGCAATTTACGCAACACATCGCGGTACGGTTCTTTACTGTTATCCGCTAACGCTGACAATTCAGCGTTAGCTTGTTCCATCGACAATTCGCCAAGCAAGCTCACAATATCTTTTAAGTACAATCTTGCTGCTGCATGACGATTGCGATCGAGTACTTCTTGGGTGACGAGAGACGTTACAAACGGATTTCCGTCGCGGTCTCCGCCCATCCAGCTTGAAAATCTCACCGGAGATACATCAATAGGTAATTGCTGACCAGTCTTCTGTTCAACTTGATCATTCAGTTGGCGTAGAAAATCAGGAATAGCTTGCCACAATGATGTTTCGATAGTGCTTAAACCCCAACGCGCTTCATCTACAGGAGTTGGGCGTTCGTTACGAATTTCGTTGGTGTGCCAAATTTGGGCAATAAGCTGGCGAAGACGCAGAGTACTTTGCTGACGTTCGCGATCAGTCAGTTGGCTGTTTTCTTGTTCTGTTAAGCAATCAACCACAGCCGCATATTTTTGAATTAGCGTGCGGCGTGAAATCTCGGTTGGATGCGCGGTCAATACTAAGTCGATGTCTAAGTTTTTTAAGCACTTAATAACATCTTTTTTATCTAAATCAGTATCAAGCATGCGTCCAAGTAACTGCTCTACAGGATCGGGCACACACACGAGTTCGTCGCAATTGCGGCTAATGGTGTGAAACTGTTCTGCTATATTCGCTAAGTTTAAAAATTGATTGAAGGCTTTAGCGAATGGAACCAGTTGCTCATCAGGTAAGGACGTTAATAAAGCTAACATTTGCTCACGAGACGCTTCGTCACCTTGACGAGATTTTTTTGCTAAAATTCGAATTTGTTCTACTTTTTCTAAAAATGCATCACCTAAATGGTTTTGCATTGTTTCGCCTAATATCTGGCCTAAATGCCCCACATTTGATCGAAGTGACGCATACATATCTGCCGTTTGCTCTGTCATACTTACTCCCGAAAAAAAGAACGATTCTGCCAATAACTCTTACATCACAATACCCAGCGTATCAAAATCGGTCAATACGCAGGCACTGTATTTTGTAATTTTATTTCGTAAAAAAGTTACATTTTACTTAAAAATGTCACTGATTATTAATGTTTACTTAATGCAGGCATGAAAAATCATTTTTTTGATCAATTCTACCGTTGGCGTTAAGTATTCTAGGCCAATAAATTCATCTGGCTGGTGGGCTTGGTTAATGCTACCTGGGCCTAGTACTAAGGTTTGGCAACCTAGTTTGTTGATATAAGGTGCTTCAGTCGAATAGTTGACCACTTCAGCCTCGTTGCCAGACAATTCTGCAACTAGTTTGGTCCATGGATTATCTGCTTTTCCTGCAAACGATTCTGCGCCTGGGTACAAAGTACTGACACTTATACTGCCAGGGTACTCTTTACTGATGTCAGATAAATAGTTCAACACCATTAATTCAAGATCAGCTAATTCCATTCCTGGTAAAGGACGAATATCTAAGTGTAAATCACAACAACCACAAATACGGTTAGCGGCATCACCGCCATGAATATGGCCAAAGTTCATGGTTGGATAGGGTACAGTAAACGCATCTTCGCGATAGTTTTCACTTAAGTGCTGCTTAAGCTTCATTAGTTGGCTAATGACTTTATGCATCACCTCAATAGCATTAAGGCCACGCGCTGGATCAGATGAATGGCCACTGCGGCCAATCACGCGGATCCCTTGGGCTAAATGTCCTTTATGCATATAGACAGGTTTTAAGCTGGTGGGTTCACCAATAACCGCATAATCAGGCGCGACAACTTTTGAGTCGGCAAATGCTTTGGCGCCGCTCATGGTGGTTTCTTCATCCGCGCTGGCAAAAATCGTCAATGGACGTTTAAATTGATCTAGCGGCATGTCTTTTAATGCTTCCAGTATCAGTGCAAAAAAGCCTTTCATGTCGCAAGTACCTAAGCCGTACCAACGGTTATCTTTTTCAACCATTTCGAATGGGCTTTGGCTCCAACGGCCTTCATCAAAGGGCACTGTATCGGTATGGCCTGCAAGTAAAAGCCCACCGCTACCGCTGCCAATTCTGGCAATCAGATTCTGCTTATTACGCGAGTCTTCAACAGTGGGGGTTTCGCATTCAAATCCCAGCTCACTGAACCAATTTTGCAACAAGTTGATAACTGCATGGTTACTCATATCGTTTTCTGCTTCGAGTGCACTGACTGATGGCGCTGCAATCAGCTGTGTAAAACAACTTTTTAGATCTGGTAGTGTGCTCATGGGTTATCCTAAAAAATAATATGCAAAATACTTATTCACATATATTGCATAATTAATATTGTGTGATAGTCTAGCAAACAGCATTAACCGACACCATAAATAGAACGATAGAAATGAAAATAAACATGTGCTTTCTCACTGCTAAAACCACTATATCAATAATCAACGCGAACTTCCTGCGACGATAGTTCAAAATTAGACGGCTCCCGTCTAAATAGGCTATGCTGACACTTTCTCTCATTATTTTAAAAGAAAACAAACTTATGAAAAGCATCGCAATTATTGGCGCCAGTGGTTATACAGGCGCACAAATCACTTCGTTAATTAACGCAGACAGCAACTTCAGTGTTCAAGGGTTGTATGTGTCGGAAAACAGTTTAGATAAAGGCCGTAAACTAGCGGATCTTTACCCTACATATAGTCACATGGCTTACACGCTTTCGCCGTTATCTGATGACGCTAAAAAGAAAATTGTTGCCGAAGCCGATGCTGTAGTTTTAGCGACTGAGCATTCAGTAAGCCTAGAGCTTGCTGCATGGTTTTACCAGCAAGGTTTAGCGGTATTCGACTTAAGCGGTGCATACCGTTTTGCTGATGTAGCGCAGTATCCTAAATGGTACGGTTTTGAACATACTCACCCTGATGTATTGGCTCAGGCGGTGTACGGTTTAGCAGAGTGGAACAGCGAACAAATTAAACAAACAAGAATGATTGCCGTACCAGGTTGTTATCCTACGGCATCACTTACTGCACTAAAACCGCTTAAACCATTCTTAACTGAAATGTACCCAGTAATTAATGCCGTTAGTGGTGTAACAGGTGCAGGCCGTAAAGCACAGTTACATACCAGTTTCTGCGAAGTCAGCCTTACGCCATACGGTGTATTGGGCCACAGACATCAGCCAGAAATTGCCACACATTTAGGTCAAGAAGTCATTTTTACGCCGCATTTAGGCAACTTTAAGCGTGGTATTTTGGCAACGATTACCGTGCAACTCAAACCTGGCACCACAGAAGCTGATGTTGCTAAAGCATATAGCGTATATGACAACGCGCCAATCGTGACAGTAAAGCACAATCAATTCCCTAAAGTAGATGATGTAGTTAATACACCAAATTGTCATTTAGGTTGGAAATATGATGCCAACAGCGGTTATTTAGTGGTCGCCAGTGCGATAGACAATTTAATGAAAGGTGCTGCTAGCCAAGGGCTACAGTGCATGAAAATCCATTTCGGTGTGTAATCAGATCGCATTAGTGAAGGAATAAAAATAATGGCTACAAAATCAGTATTAGTCCTAAAAGTTGGTGGTGCGTTGCTTCAATGCGAAATGGGTATGGCGCGTTTAATGGCTGCAGCAGCCGAAATGCTTGCTGCGGGTCAACAAATCATATTAGTACATGGCGGTGGTTGTTTGGTTGACGAACAATTAACGGCTAATGGCAAAGAAACGGTTAAATTAGACGGTTTACGTGTTACGCCAGAAGATCAAATTCCTATTATTGTTGGTGCACTAGCAGGTACCTCAAACAAAATTTTACAAGCAGCTGCAGCTAAAGCTGGCATTGTGAGTGTGGGTATGAGCTTAGGCGACGGCAACGTTGTCACTGCAAAAATTAAAGATGAACGGTTAGGGCTGGTGGGCGAAGTTGAGCCAAAAGACGCCACTTACTTAAACTTTATTTTAAGCCAGGGTTGGATGCCAATTTGCAGTTCGATTGCCATTTCGAGCCAAGGTGAAATGTTAAACGTCAATGCTGACCAAGCCGCGACAGCTTTAGCAAAATTAGTTAACGGTACGCTGGTGTTATTGTCAGACGTGTCGGGTGTGTTAGACGGAAAAGGTCAGTTAATACAGAGTCTAAACAAAAGCGAAATTGAACATCTTGTTGCCCAAGGGGTGATAGAGAAAGGAATGAAAGTCAAAGTAGAAGCCGCATTAGAAGTTGCACAATGGATGGGTAAACCCGTGCAAGTAGCTTCGTGGCGCGACGTCGAACAGTTAAAAACCTTAGTCAAAGGCGGGTCCATCGGGACTCAAATACAACCTTAATGGAGTAGTAGTATATGCAGCACCTATTGTCGATAAAAGAGTTAACTCAATCTCAGCTTTTAGCCATTATTGAATTGGCTAAAAAAATTAAGAATAATCCAGCTGAGTACCGTCGTGCCTTAGATGGTAAAAGCGTTGTGATGCTGTTCGAAAAGCCATCACTGCGTACCCGAGTCAGCTTTGATATTGGCATTAATAAATTAGGTGGTCACTGCTTATACTTAGATCAACAAAATGGCGCATTGGGACAACGTGAAACGGTAGCCGATTTTGCGTCAAACATTTCATGTTGGGCCGATGCCATTGTTGCCAGAACGTATTCACACTCTACCATCGAGCAGTTAGCTCAACATGGCAGCGTACCGGTGATTAACGCGTTGTCTGACTTGTATCATCCATGCCAAGCGTTAGCTGACTTTTTAACATTAGCTGAGCAGTTTGATGATGTCAGCCAAGCAAAACTGGCTTATGTTGGCGATGGTAATAATGTCACTCATTCATTGATTTATGGTGCAGCCATTTTAGGTATGACCATGACAGTGATTTGCCCTGAAGGGGCATTCCCTGATGCGCTAATCGTGACTGAAGCACAAGCATTAGCACAAAAAAATGGCGGTAAGTTAACCTTAAGTGCAGACATTAATGCCATTGAAGGCCATGATGCTATTTATACTGACACATGGATTTCTATGGGTGATGAAACACCGCTTGCTGACATTAAAGCCCGTTTTGCACCGTACCAAGTTAATCGCGAGTTAATGACTCAAGCGGGTGCGAAATTCTTTATGCATTGCTTACCAGCACATCGTGGTGTGGAAGTGACCGATGAAGTGATGGATGGCGAAGGTTCATTGATTTTACATCAAGCAGAAAACCGCATGCATGCGCAAAATGCAGTATTAGTGACCTTATTAAGTTAGTCACCTTATTAAGTTAGTCACCTTATTAAAGTTATTCAGAAGATTAAGTAAATAGTGCCTCCGGCGTTATTCAAATTGAAAATATACGTAATCGATTTAGGAAATAAACATGTCTAATGCAGTGAAAAAAACCGGCGTTAAAAAAGTGGTATTAGCATATTCAGGTGGTTTAGACACCTCTGCTATTATCCCGTGGTTAAAAGAAACTTATGACGATTGTGAAATCATCGCATTCTGTGCCGATGTTGGCCAAGGCGAAGAAGAATTAGTTGGTTTAACGGAAAAAGCCTTAGCTTCAGGCGCTTCTGAGTGCCATATCGTTGACCTAAAAGAAGAGTTTGTTAAAGACTACATCTATCCAACTATCGCAACGGGTGCGATTTATGAAGGCACTTATTTGTTAGGTACGTCAATGGCGCGTCCTATTATTGCCAAAGCGCAAGTTGAAGTTGCCCGTAAAGTCGGCGCCGATGCGGTATGTCATGGTTGTACGGGTAAAGGTAACGACCAAGTTCGTTTTGAAGGTTGTTTTGCTGCTTTAGCACCAGATCTAAAAGTGATCGCGCCTTGGCGTGAATGGGAAATGCGTAGCCGTGAAGATTTATTAGCTTACCTTGCTGAGCGTGATATCAAAACTAGCGCATCAGCAACCAAAATTTACAGCCGTGATGCAAACGCATGGCACATTTCGCACGAAGGTGGCGAGTTAGAAGATCCATGGAACGAGCCATCAAAAGGCGTGTGGACATTAACTGTAGCGCCAGAAGATGCACCAAATGAGCCTGAATATGTCTCGTTAGCGGTTAAGCATGGTCGTGTTACCCATGTCAATGAAGAAGCATTATCACCATATGCTGCATTAATGAAGTTAAACGACATTGCT
>NZ_JACJFI010000129.1 GCF_014164505.1 Shewanella sp. SG41-4
AATAATAGGATACTTTGATGCTATCGCGACCACAGGGCTGCGGTTCACATAATCACTTACTACCTCAGGTAAATCTAGGGCCACAAAATATTCATAACCCAACGACTCAGTCAACTTAGCTAAGGCATCAGGACTAAATACTTCCTGAAAAGCAATAATGTCAGGTTGATTGTGGCTAATAAACTCACCTAACCATGCACATTTTTTTTGCCATTGCTTATCACTATAGATGTTTTCAAAGTCGTAGTAGGCGTGAGGCGGTTCAATAAAGTTAAATAAATTAATGCTTACGACACTGAATGTAAGCTCGGGTGATGGAGCGGTTGATACATCGTTTACGTCCAAAATATTTTGCTCTCTGTAAAACTTATATTAAGGGTACTGACAACATTGTTATTTGTCGAATTTAACTCCCCTCAATCAGGAATAATGCAACATAAACAAAATAATCTAAAAAAAACTGAACCTACATTCACCAATACGCGTAATGGATAACAGTTGCAGCTTAAATGACATCTGAATCACTAATACCCAATACAGCAGACCCGATAAAGTAACACTAGATTTAATCAATACAATCATCCCCGTAACACCCTTTATGGCTTATCCCTCACCCTGATAAGCCATTTTTTTACAGTATTTTTCAAAGCGCATGCGCATATCGAACTATAACGAATAGGAGTATATGATGGTATTACTCAATACACAGGACTGGCATGTTAGCCAAAAAGTACAAATAGGTATTGGTACTGCTGTTGGAATTTTATTATTAATTGGCCAACCTGTCTGGGGTGCCAGTGAGGACAATATGCTATTTCACTTTACTGAACCAAGCCATTTTGCAGAGTGGGACATTAATAATGACACTGTGATGGGCGGCATTTCGCAAAGCCAAATTAAGCTTAATAAGCAGCAAGCGTTATTATTTTCAGGCCAGGTGTCATTGGAAAACAATGGCGGGTTTGCGTCGACAGAATCAACCTTTACCCATCAAATTACCGATGCATCATCCCTTACTCTCACGGCCAAAGGTGATGGAAAAACATATCAAATCCGTCTAAAAACACCGAGTTTATCTTATGGTGAAGCCTATGTGGCTAACTTTAGAACTGATGCAGATACACTCACTCAACATAGTTTTACTCCGGCAGATTTTACTGTCAGCTTTAGAGGACGAGCTGTGACAAATGCACCCACATTAAACTTTGAAGATATTGATCGTATTGGTTTTCTCGTGGCACAAAAACAACAAGGTCCATTTACAATTGAGTTACACTCGATACAGTTTGACCAATAAACATGTTAATAGATAAGGGTATTCATTGAATTTACCAATACACATAAAAGGTATTATTTTTGATTTAGACGGCACCTTGGTGGAGTCAAGTTTAGACTTTAGCTTAATTCGCCAACAAATCGGTTGCCCTGAAGATATTGACTTACTTATCTATGTCGAAAAATTAAGCTGTAAAGTTGCGCAATCTAAGGCAAACCAGATTATTTTAGAACATGAATATCAAGATGCGATGAATGCAAAACCAATAAAAGGCATGACAGAGATAATAGAGGCTATATCTCACGCAAACATACCCACAGCGATAGTGACCCGGAATAGTCTTGCTGCAAGCAAGATGAAAGTTAAGCAAAATAATATTGCTATAGACCATGTTCTGACCCGTGAAGATTATCCAGCAAAGCCGGCACCCGATGCACTACTGGCCATTGCAGCACAATGGCAAATTCATCCGCAGCATATTATTTATGTTGGTGATTACTTATACGACATTCAAGCAGCTAATAATGCTGGAATGATTGCCTGTTTTATTAATCATGGGATTGAAAGCGATTATCAATATTTGGCCGATATTGTTATCGAAGAGTTGAGCCAACTACAGCCATTGTTTACCAAAAATACCCAACACAATTAAGTGAGCCTAAAATGAACCGAATTCATCCCAAAAAACTGTTACACAGTAAATGGACGAGAGTTGAAGTCATTAATAAATTGAAACATTTTAACATCATCAAGGTTAAATATGACGAAGAGCAAAACGTGATCGAATGTATCATTCGCGCAGAAATGAATGCTCAAGAATTTGCTATCAATTGGCGGGATCTTAAAAACTCGCAACTGTGGCAAATCGGCTGGCAATAAAAAAGTGACTCATGTTGAGTCACTTTTTTATTGTGCTGAGTAAAAGCGGGTTAAGGTTAACCAACCTACTTAATTGTAAATACCGAATCCACTCTAAAGGCAATAGTCTCTAGACCCCAATCAGATAACATGACTTCACCAATGCGTAAGGTGTCTCCTTCACTACTACAACCCCACATTTTGGCACATGTTTGCCCTGCTATATTTGACCCAGTGCCTTTCGACATGTCAGGGATCATGTGGTTTAACTGTGCAATATGACTACCAAACATACCTTCAAAAGTATCCATTTTCACATCAAGGGTTTCCATTTCGCCTTCAGGAAAATTGATCGCTGCTGTTTGCTCATTTGAACCAGTTTTCTCAGGGGTTAACGTGACAACATCTTGTGAAATTAAAGCGTAAAGTTTGCTAAACGGTAAATCTTTAGTTGATTCATGCAAGTAAAGTACTTGGCCATAATTTCTGGCTGCTAAATTATTTTCTTCATAAGCTCTAGCAAGGTATTGATCTGCGAGTGCAAAATCTTGTTCTACCATGCCACCACCTAAATACATTTTACCCAATAAATACGATGACTGAGAGTGGCCCATCTTTGATGCATACTGTAAATACTCAATGCCTTCATCAATATCTTTTAAATGCGTATCTTGTAAGTACAATACTCCCGCTTTGTATTTGGCATCCATAACACCATATTTACCTGCTCGTCGGTACCATTTCAACGCCATGTCTATATCTTTATCGGTACCATAACCGGTGTAATAGAATTCAGCTAACATGGCCATTGCTGAGGAGTGGCCTCGTTTCGTTAAAATGCGGTAGGCTTTAAAGTATTCAATACATTCAGAAGTATTGCACTCAGGTAATTGGGTTGCTTGGCTTTTAAATGGAGCGAAAGCGAGAAAGCTTAATATTAAGCTCAAAATAATAGCATTTTGTTTCATCATGTTAAGTCCTTTTTATATGCGATTCATTACTATTAGCATTTTTATACCTAATGTCTATAGTAAGTATGTCTATAAAAAATAACCGTACGACATGTCCAATGTTATCCGTCAATTATCAAATTATTCTTCAAAAGCAGCCTAAAACGCCAATAAGAGCAACTTACTCATCGTAATTGAAATCCACCCACTGTTGACCGATATTGGTAAGCGAATAGGCTCAAATCTGGTCGATTTACCTCACTCATCAATTGTTCAACCAAATCGCGTGGCTTCAAATTGATTTAATAATCGATGAACTACATAACACAACAATAATGTCGCCACGATAGCGACTAAGATGCTGCTTATTCGGTACAACGCACTAAAAACTAAGTCGTTATCTGGGGTTAAGTATTGACCGAATAATATCCCTAATGTGGTCATAGCACCGAATCCCACACCTGAGCCACTCGCTTCTCTCACGTGTACTTGGCTAAACAACATTAAGCCTATCCACAATAGTGGTATCACAAAAATCAATAATCCGGACCAATCATAGAGTAACCCTTGTCCCACCAAGCCAAAAGTCACGCCAAACAAGGTGCCGATAGCTCGTTTGCGGGCATAACCGAGTGCACCATTCCAATGCATTGGGAATAACAATAACAAGGTGGTAGCTTGAGCAGACATAGAATCACGTAAGTTAAAGACCTGAAAAACCACAAATGATGCAGTTGCAATAGATGCTCCGAGTAACGCTTCATGGCGCATACGGTTAGGCACTTTAACCACCGCAGTAACTGGCGTTCTTGGTTCAACATCGGGCCATAGAGCCGTCATAGCATAAGCAATGACGACTGATGCTGCCGTTGCCCAAAAATTACTAAAAATGAGATTATTAATATCGACACTTGGATAACTGGCAAAGTGCAGCATAATGCTTAAGCTGATAACCCCGTTAGCGCCAAATAAAAACAAGCTGCCGCGTGACATTGCTGCAAAACGATACAAAAAAAGTACAAACACAATAGGTAGTATCACTCCTGGGTGATCACCAAATAAACCGCCTAAAATACCTACTTCAATCCCAGACATTACAGATGATGCCAACAATTGCCTCATCGCATGGGCATTCATCACAGGGACTAAACCGAGCAATAACATTGGAGTGACGGTAAAAAATACACCATAACTGAGATCGAAAAACTTGCATATCGCAAACCCTAGCGTGGCGCCTGTTGCAATGCGTAAACATTGACGTAAATCGTTTTGAGTCAAAGGACTATGGCGTAATAACATATGAACAACCTAGGGCATTGATACAAGATACAGCACGCTAAATGAATAACCTGCTGCATTGTCTTGAGTGTGATTTGATATAGTGATTAGTAACAAGCAATATTGAGCTTAATGACGACGTTAATAAATATAATGCAGTGTGCTGATAACCTTGATTTGAACCTTAGCTAAGAAGCCAAGCAAACCACTATTGGGGACTAATTGCACCGTTGCACGTGCTCCAGCAGGTAATGCATTAACTCCTTGGTGGTCAAGTTCAAGGTGTAAACGTAAACGCTGAGCGTCACGTACCCAACGTACAGACTCTTGCGGATCAGCTAAACGGCCATTGGCATCAAATTGCCCGGCACTCACACCAGCATCTACGGTACTCACTTTGGCATGATACAAACGCCCAGGTTGACCATCAAATGCAATAAGTGCAGTTGATTGTGGCTCAATACCTCGTAAACTTTTTTCTCTAAAGTCAGCAATAATATCAACGGTTTCTGACACCACAGCCAATAGCGGCTGACCGACAGTGGCAAAGCTGCCGACTTCTAACTGTAAGTTGGTTACCACGCCATTTTGATCGGCGCGAATTTGAGTGTAAGACAGGTTTAACTCTGCTTGAGCCAAACGGTTTTGAGCTTGACGCACTTTTAAATTATCTTCGCCATTACGTCCACGGCTTACGGCTAGCTTAGTTAAGCGAGCTTGAGCTGCAAGTAAGTTAGCCTCTGCCGTGACGGCCTCACTTTGAGCTTGATCGGTTAACTGTTGCGATACACCTCGGGAGTCATACAGAGCATCAAGGCGTTTTGCTTCACGATTTCTCTGCTGTGCACTACTTTGATTTGCCTGAACATCTGCTTTGGCCGCTAATATCGATGCATCAAGTTCAGCGTTGTCTTGTTTTGCTTGCTCTAACGCTAATGAAGCTTGTTCAACCGCTAACTCATAAGGGGCTGAGTCGATGCTAAATAACACATCACCTTTAGTCACAGGTTGGTTATTTTCGACGTCAATAGACGCAATTTTACCACTGACTTGTGGCGTCACTTTAGTGACCATTCGTGTGGCCATGGCTTGCGGCGTCATTGGCATTACTGCATCGGCAAACATAAAGTAACCAAACACCATTACAAACATAAAAATAGCGATTTTAACGAGTCGAGAAAATTGTTGATCTGGGGTCATGTTATTTCTCATTCGGGAATGTTGTTGTCTAGCTCTGTGTTCTTATGCAGCGCAGCAAGAGCGTTATCACTAATAAGACTAATGACACGTTCAAATTCACTTAATTCTTGGCTGCTAATACCTGCGAGTAAATCTCGACGAACCAACATAATGTGGCTTTCCATCTGCTTAAGTATGGCTATGCCTTCAGGAGTTAAGCTGACAATTCGTGCTCGCTTATCGTTCTCGCAGCAGCGGCGCTGTATATATCCTTGCTGTTCTAACTGGCTCAAAGTACGCATTAATGAGGGCAACTCAATCTCTAAAGCATCAGCAAGCACCTTTTGGCTGACGTTATCGCCCAAACGGAGCAACTTCCACAATGCAGTCCAGCGAGGATGAGTTAACCCTAATGGTATGAGCTGCGCGTCTGCAACGGTGCGCCATAAACGATGTAATCGTCCTAAGTGCTCAGCAAGAGACAGTTCTTTTAATCGCTCTAATTCTTTATACATAAAGGAATACCATTTAGTTAGCCTGCTAAGCATTGTAACAACTTAGCAGGCTAAGTAAATAACTGATATTGATTAATCCATCAAACCTCTGCTGTGTTGAAACTAATTTATTGATAACAGAAACTAAAAATGACCAGTGTTGATTACATATTCTATAAAGATTAAGTCGTAAACAGGTATGAGTGTTATTTAGACAAGGATGACTTGCATCACATTATTGGTGTGTCACTTTAACACTCAGTGTCTTTTTAACAGCCAAATAAAACTGTTAAAAAGACACCAACACAATGACGACGACAAATAAATCACTAAATATCAACTACTTATAATTAATTTAAAGTTGGCACGACTTGTGTAATGCTTTAGTCATCTGTATCAAAATGACTTTGCGCTAAGAGGACTTATGAGCAAAAACAAACTCACCGGCATTGCACTACTTATCGTGCTTGTTGCTTCCTTCACTGTATTACTCAGTTTAGGTAGTGGCATATATCGAGAAAAACCCCCTATTCCAACGGCGTTTACTGACACCAGTGGCCAACCAATATTTACCGAAAATGATATTGAGCAAGGTCAACTTGTATGGCGCTCAATGGGCGGTCATCAATTAGGATCTATTTGGGGTCATGGCTCTTATGTGGCACCAGACTGGACTGCTGATTGGTTGCACCGTGAAGCACAAGCTTGGTTGTCTATCACGGCTAAAGCACGTTTCAATCGTGATTTCGCAGAACTCGATTCTGAACAGCAAGCTGGCTTAGAAAAAGCCCTCAGAAATGATATGCGCCATAATACGGTTGTCGAAAGTGCAGAGGATAAAACCTATGTTACGCTTTCAAACACCAGAGTTGCGGCGATAAATGAAGTGACTCAACACTATTTATCACTCTTTGGTGATGATCCTGCACTGTCATCTCTGCGCGAACAATACGCAATGAAAGAAGGCACTATCACCGATGCTAGCCATCGTGAACTGCTAAATGCTTTCTTGTTTTGGGGCTCATGGGCAGCGGTAACCGAGCGTCCTGGTTACGATTATACTTACACTAATAACTGGCCATATGACCCACAGATAGGTAATTTACCCACTTCGGACAACATAGTTTGGTCGGTGTTGAGCGTAGTGACATTGATTCTTGGTATTGCCATGTTGATTTGGCACCATGCCTGTTGCAAAGAAGAAGCATTACCAGAACCCGCTAAAGATGACCCATTATTTTTCACTAAACCTACGCCATCGCAAAAAGCAGTAGGTAAATACTTTGTCACTGCTATTGGGTTGTTTTTACTGCAAATACTGCTTGGCGGAATTACGGCACACTACGCGGTTGAAGGCCAAGAGTTTTATGGTTTCCCATTATCTGAAATTCTGCCTTATTCAGTCACTCGAACTTGGCATACTCAACTCGCAGTATTTTGGATAGCCACTGCATGGTTAGGCACAGGACTGTATATTGCCCCGGCACTGTCAGGTTACGAGCCGAAATATCAACGCCTAGGGGTAAACATTCTTTGGGTCGCATTAGTTGTTATCGTCCTTGGTTCTATGGCCGGCGAGTGGCTTGGTGTGCAACAGTATTTCGACCTGGACATGAACTTCTTATTTGGTCATCAAGGATATGAATACATCGACTTAGGCCGCGTATGGCAAGTATTACTGCTGGCGGGTTTATTAATTTGGTTAGCATTAGTCACCGCTTCAATGCGCCCTGCGTTAAAAGTCAGCAACGACATGCAACCGGTTATTTGGGTGTTATATGCTTCTTGTGTCGCCATTGGCTTATTTTATGGTGCAGGCCTGTTTATGGGCAAACACTCTAACCTAGCGATTGCAGAATACTGGCGTTGGTGGGTGGTCCACTTATGGGTTGAAGGCTTCTTTGAAACATTTGCGACATCTGTAATAGCATTAATGTTAGTTCGCTTAGGGCTTATTCGTGCCCGAAGTGCCAATGGTGCGGTATTGTTCTCAACCGTGGTGTTTTTAACCGGTGGCCTAATCGGTACTTTGCATCACTTATACTTTACCGGTACTCAAACATCAGTCATTGCTTGGGGAGCGATATTCTCAGCACTTGAAGTTGTGCCGTTAGCATTAATTGGTTTTGAAGCGATGGAAACCTATCGTTTACGTAAAGCCAGCCCTTGGATGGAGCGTTATCACTGGGCGATTATGTTCTTTGTGGCGACCTCTTTCTGGAACTTAATAGGTGCTGGTGTATTAGGTTTCTTAATTAATCCACCTATCTCGCTATACTTTATCCAGGGATTAAACACCACTGCAACCCATGCTCACGCGGCATTTATGGGCGTGTATGGCATGCTCGGTATAGGGCTAATGTTATTCTGTTTACGCGGATTAACTGGCAATATGCAATGGAACCACAAATACCTTAAAGGCGCATTTTGGACCTTAAACATAGGCTTAGCAGCAATGGTGTTTATGTCGCTACTGCCTGTTGGTATTGTGCAATTTTTTGCTGCTATTGATCACGGCTACTGGTATGCCCGTTCACCGGCTGTTATCCATAGCGACTTAGTTGAAAACCTAGTGTGGATGAGAATGTTCGGCGACATTATCTTCAGTATTGGCGGATTATTAATGGCGGCGTTCTTATATGACCTTATCAAGAAAGCCATTGTCAGCAAAGGCGCTAAAGCGAAGCAAGCTGGAGCATTAACAATGAGCTAAGTATGCATTGATAAACATGCATTGATAAACATCATCAGGGGCCTTTATGGCCCCTTTTTTATTAACAATGTGGGCTTTGCCCTTGTTGTTATATTCACACTTGTCATAATGACATCAACTTGTTGTTAACTGGAGTTTGACATGGCATTGAGTCAAGCAGACTTAACCCGTATCGCACTTGATATTACCGCTAACCTGTCTAATCGAGATCGCTTTTCACGCTTATTAACCACGGTAAGAGAAACGCTCGATTGCGATGCTGCTGCGCTATTATCATTTCAAGGTCATCAATTTACTCCTTTGGCAATTGAGGGATTAAGTGCTGATGTATTGGGGCGGCGCTTTATTTTAAACGAACATCCAAGACTTGAAGCCATTGCCAGAGCAGGAGATATTGTCCGTTTCCCTTCCGATAGTGAGCTTGCAGATCCTTACGATGGCTTGATCCCCAATGTCGACGGTGACTTAAAAGTGCATGCCTGTATCGGCTTGCCACTATTCGCTAACGAGCAACTCATTGGCGCACTCACTATTGATGCACTCGACCCAAACAAATTTGATCAATTTACTAATAATGATTTACGCAGTTTTAGTGCTATTGCTGCGGTTTCTTTAAACAATGCACTACTAATAGATAAACTCGAAAAACAAGCCAACAATTTTACGATCCCTGATGCTAAACCATCAGGACTATTGCACGAAGAAACAGAAATTATCGGTCAAGCAGATAATCTTTTATCTCTGCTTAATGAAGTCAATGTCGTCGCGGCAACAGAGCTCAATGTATTGATTTTAGGAGAAACCGGCACAGGTAAAGAACTAATAGCTAAAGCTATTCACCAACATTCTGCACGGGCCAATAAGCCGCTAGTATATTTAAATTGTGCCGCGCTGGCTGAATCCGTTGCAGAAAGTGAGCTCTTTGGTCATGTTAAAGGTGCCTTTACTGGTGCTATTAGCCATCGTAGCGGCAAATTTGAAATGGCCGATAAAGGCACCTTATTTTTAGATGAAATTGGTGAATTAGCCCTTAATTTACAAGCTAAATTATTGCGAGTACTGCAATACGGGGATTTACAAAAAGTCGGTGATGATCGAAGCTTAAAAGTGGATGTTCGTATTATTGCCGCGACCAATAAAGATCTTAAAAGCGAAGTATTAGCCGGACGATTTAGAGCCGATTTATACCACCGTTTAAGTGTGTTCCCTGTGATGGTTCCGCCGCTAAGAGACCGCCAACAAGATATTCATTTGTTAGCGGGGTTCTTTGTTGAACGCTATCGTCAACAATTGCACTTAACTCATTTAGGGTTAGAGCCTTCATCACTGCAATTACTCGAGCAATATGATTGGCCTGGTAACATACGAGAACTTGAGCATGCTATCCATCGAGCGGCAGTTTTAGCCAAGTCACAAAGCCAAAAAAATGGAATGTGTCTCATTAACAATAGCCATTTTGAATTTGCACAGTCATCGCCCACTGCTATCCACTCAAACAGAAATCTGACGCTTAAACAGTCGGTAACATCTTTACCACAAACAAGCTTACGAGATGCAACAGACCAGTTTCAAAACCAATTTATCCAGCAAATATATACTCAACAAGGGAGTAATTGGGCTGCAACCGCACGCCAGTTGCAAATAGACTCGGGTAACTTACACAGACTGGCTAAACGCTTAGGATTAAAATAGAGAAAGTAAAAAAATCAGTTGAAATATTAGGCGTAATAAGTGACGATGCGCGCTAACCATCAGTACAAATGTCCTTTACTAATTGTTTGTACTAAATAGTCAAGCTTGGCAAGATATTGTAGTCTGACTAATATAACGTCTGTTTTGGAATGATATAACCCTTATGATAAATTCGTTACGTTCTACTTTACTTGCTGCGACAGCCATTGTATTAAGTTTTTCGAGTGCTGCAGTTGAATATCGTTTACCCGCTGAAGGTAGTAATTTAGTAGGTGAAAATCAATATTATGTTGTTCCTGAGGGGAAACTAACCTTAGAGCAAATTGCCTCACAATTTCAGCTAGGACTCACTAACTTATTAGAAGCTAATCCAGGTGTTGATCCATTCTTACCTAAACCGGGTAGCACATTACTGATCCCACATCAGCTAATTCTACCTAACGCTAAAAGAGAAGGTGTGGTCATTAACTCTGCCGAGATGCGTTTATATTATTACCCGAAGGGTAAAAATACCGTTGAAGTATTACCTATTGGTATTGGTCAAATTGGTAAAGATACCCCTGAAAATTGGGTAACAACAGTACAACGTAAACGCGCTAATCCAACATGGACACCCACAGTTAATATTCGTAAATCATATGCTGCAAAAGGGATAACATTACCGGCAGTATGGCCAGCAGGTGCTGACAACCCAATGGGTTTATTCGCGCTTTATGTAGGTAATCTGTATGCGGTTCACGGCACTAACGCTACGTTTGGTATTGGTTTACGGGTAAGTTCTGGCTGTGTTCGTTTACGCGATGAAGACATTGAACATTTATATAATAGCGTACCGGTTGGCACACGTGTTGAGTTTATTAATCAACCTATTAAAGCCACTGAAGAACCAGATGGTAATCGCTATTTAGAAGTTCATGAGCCACTGTCACGAACTCAAGCTGAATTTGATTCGTTAGAACCAGTAGCATTATCATTCGATAAAGCCATGACTCGCTTTGTTG
>NZ_JACJFI010000012.1 GCF_014164505.1 Shewanella sp. SG41-4
ATGCGAGGCAATTTATGTTAGAGGGAAAGCGAGAAAGAAGTTACCCGCGCTGCTTAAAAGTGAGTAAGAATGGTTATCCTGTCGCAAAAAGGAAAAATGCCGCTCACCTTAAGTGAACGGCATTAAGCATAAAATGCTCCTTTTTTGTTTACCTCTAAATGAAGCTGTGCCCAAAACGCACTCCAGTGATGGACATCTAGCGCCACAATCTAGCTCAACAATCTAGCTCAACAATCTAGGTGCGCCATGATGTGGCCCTGTTGTCATTATTACTGCGGGGGCTTATTACTCAGCTGCTCATTATTTAGGCGTCACGCAGGTGAAGTTAGTCGCCTCTTCCATGTCGCCAGTGCCGCTATAGGTTGCCACTTTTGGGAAAGGACATAGTGGCCTAGTGCGTGTTTTAGACCAGTTAGCAGGCAACTCAGTATTTTCAGAACGAACAGCAGCCTTTATGCTCTCAGGTGCTTGGCCTTGTTCAACCCACTCAACAAGTGAATCAAGCATGTCAAAGCGGTCTGTAGCCAGTCCGTTACCGCAATGGTTCATACCAGGGACTAAGTATAAGCGAGCAAACTCGTCGGCTTGATTTTCATTAACGTCCTGTAACCCTTTGTACCAATTAACCGTATCGTTAGGTGAAAATACCGCGTCAGAAGTCCCATGAACGACCATCATTTTTGCACCACGATCTCGTAATATCGTCAGATCTGTTGGGTTTGGTGGCGTCATGAACTCCATGCCAGACTCGGTGTAAGTGTCATTAATGTTATAAATACGCTCAACATCGGTATCCATATCGAGACTCATCACATATTCATATGAGCCGAGCTCCGATGAATCGTAAGGGGTTGGTGCGGTTGAGAATATAAATGCCAATGCGCCAGGGTCTCTCATCATTGCCATGAAAAACTCCCAGCCATAATAGTCACTGGTTCCCATACCAGCGTCATAGGGGAAGTCTGAATAAATGGCTGCATCTGTATTGCTATTTCGTGGCCCAGACATAATGTTGGTCATTACTGACTTCTGCGCAGCAGTTAAACATGTGCCATCTCGGTCAGCAGAACAGGTTGGCACATCTCGAGCTAAATCAAATGCATCTTGGCAACCGTAAGTATCTTGTACCATTCCGTCGCTTGCACCATCTAGCGCGTCACATTGCTGAGCGACTTTACTTGAAACGAGTGCAAACTCTTCTTGGGTGAAGCTACTTTGTAAAGAGGTGAGTACATTGTCGGCATCAACATTCACTAGGCTTGAGTATTGCTGAATACCATAAACTTGCGAAACAGCAGCTTTGGGTAGGTTGAAACCAGGGTTACCCACTAAGAAACCATCATATAAATCGGCATAACGTGTAGCGGCAACCATGGTATGGCGTCCACCGTTTGAGCAACCACCAAAGTAGGAGCGGTCAGGCTGTTTTCCATAGGCTGTTTCAATCAGAGATTTGGCCATTGGTGTGAGTTCGGCAACTGCATTGTAGCCATAATCTAAACGTGCTTGAGGATCCATGTTCTGGTCAAGTCCAACCGGACACTTTTCTAAAAGAAATTTCAAAATCAATCGGTGACTGATCAGCATTTGCCGAGTGCAGCCGTTCTACATTGTAATATTTCATATATTTCGCCACATCATCACGCATATGTTGACGAGTTGGCTGTGGTACTTTTAATAACCAATCGTGTTTCAAACTACCAAAAAATCGCTCCACAACAGCATTGTCCCAACACGCTCCCACGTCCCCCATGCTTGCTCGGCAGTCAAATTTGGTTAATAAGCGCCGATAGCCTTTACTGGTATATTGAGAACCTCTATCGCTATGAAACACTAAGCCCTTAGGTGGTTTTCGCAAGCTGTAAGCCTTCAAAAATGCTTTCTCAACTAAGCTTCTCGTCATGCGCTTAGAGATATGCCAGCCGACGATTCTGCGAGAATACAAATCCATTACAACTGCAAGATATAACCAACCTTCGCCAGTTTTAAGATAACTCACATCACCTGCCCAGACTTGGTTTGGCCCTACAGGATTAAAATTCATATTAAGCAAATTATCAGCCACGCTATCACTGTGCTTACGCTTTGTGGTGACTTTATAAGCCAGACGTTGCGTGACCACCAGTTTCAATCGCGCCATTAACTTAATAGTGCGATAACGAGTAATGCTAAACCCTTCTTTACGTAGCGCTTTAGCTAACTCTCTACTACCTAGACTGTTTCGACTGGCTTTGAATAATGCTTTAGCTCGACGAAATAGCTCTAGAGTGTCAGCAGTGATAAGTTCACCAGGTTTTTTAAGCCAAACGTAATACGCTGACGAACTAACCTGCATCACTTTACACGCCATCGAAATAGGATATTTCGACTTAAGAGTATTGATAAATGAATACCTTACTTCATTTCTTTCGCAAAGAAGGCGCTGGCCTTTTTTAGTATTTCGCGCTCCATCAATAAGCGTTTATTCTCTTTGCGTAACAGCATAAGTTCGGTGCGTTCATCTACAGATAATGCATCGCCTTGAGTTAGCTTTTTGTGTTTAGCCACCCAGTTATAAAGAATTTTATCTGTAATACCTAAAGACGCTGCCGCTTGCACTATCGTGTAATTTTGTTCAAGAACCAAAGCGACAGCTTCTTGTTTAAAATCATCTGGATATTGTTTATTTATTCGTTTAGTCATATTCACCTCAATAATGGCATTATTATATTCCTTTATTGAAGTGTCCGGCTAATTCAACCACAACACCATTCCGAATAAGGGCGCAGGTGATGCGTGTCCGGTATCGGAACTGATGACCGCAAATCCTTTGTTTAGTGCGCCAGAATCTTTGCTTTCAGAAATAAGGAAGCGACCCACCGCTTTTTGCACTGAACCATCTAAGCCGCCATTGGCTTGATAATAAAAACGGCCATTCCAGTCAGAAGGTAAACGCATTTCAAAACCAATGGCATAGTCGGCATCTCCGCCCATTCCTATGCCAGTTCTTTCGTTCATTAGCCCTTTGATTAAACAATGTGAAGGAGATGGGTAGATTTCGCCTGCGGCATATTCCACGTCACCCGCAGGGATAAGTTCTGCACTAGTGATTGTAGTATCGGCATAATTAAACTCAGTTGTTAGTGTGGCACAGCTAATAATACTCGCAGGTGTTGCGGCCTCAAGCTGTGGAACCGTTTTTGTGGATGAGTCACTGTTGCAGCCGTAAAGGGCAATACACAAAGGTGCCAAAGCTAGGGGAACCCATAGATTTTCCGTTTTCATACTAATCCTTATTGTTTATACTTAAATAGTAGTACGTCAAACGTATAACATATGGATTTATGAGGTAAATACTGATAAGAATTTAATGACGAAGAGGTCTCAGTTTCGAAATTGTTGGGAAATGGATCGCAGTCGGGGTTAAAAAACAGAAATTTACGCGGTTTGTGGTGAGGATAAATAGGCTGTTAGTAATATGATAAGGTCATTTAGCTGGCTTAGCTGTTGTGTATATGGGTTGAGTAATCATGCTGCAAATCTTGGTGGAATTTTGTTTGACTATGGCTGTAAAAACAGGCTCATGAATAGACATGAACCTGCGTATAATCAAGACTGTATGGTATAAAAAAAGCTATTTTTCAGTGTCTCTATAATCTTTTTCTACAATGTTAAGTCTTAGGGTAAATGCTTGTAAGTGTTCGCGCATTTCCGCCTCTGCTTGTTGGCCGTCTTGTGCAATAACCGCTTCAATAATACCGTCATGCAGGCCCGCAGGATGGACTTTGTCATGGCTAGGTTCAAATTTTGTAGTCGCATTACTGATAACTTGTAACAGAGATTTGACGATAGCAGCTAAAAAACGATTCCCTGACATGTCAGCTAAAATATAATGTACTTTTTGACGTAAATAAACGGTATCAGGGTAGTCTAATATGTGTTCTTCATTGCGTGATGCTTCACGCAATTTTTCTGCCATTTCTGGTGTGCAGTTTTGCGCTGCTAATTTTGCGACCATAGGTTCAATTTGTAATCGTGCCTCGCAGACTTCGGCGAATGACATTTTTTCCATGGTGAACAATTCCTGACACACATTAGTCAGTCGCTCAAATGTCATCAGTTTTACGAAAGCACCACCCATCGCACCTTGTTTAATTTCTACAAGGCCACTCGCTTCAAGTCCTTTAATTGCTTCTCGCACAACGGTGCGACTTATTTGAAACAATTCAATGAGTTCTCGTTCAGACGGCAGTTTATCACCAGCTAAATACTTGCCTTCAAAAATAGCATTTCTTAACTGGTTTCCAATTTCATCGGAAGCTTTGATTTGTTTGACGGGGGTAAAGTTAACCAAGTTCATTGTCCTACGTTTGTTCTTGCCTATATTCTATCATGCTCATACATATGCTTAATAGTTTTACTGATGAAATATCCATGTTTCTACGCCCCTATTTATGCGTTACGACGACTTATAAGTGTGTGACTTAACTCCAATTATTCGCTTTTCTGTTGATATTCATCCTGGATTTACGTCACCGTCGATGCGATGTGTAATTTTTTTGTTAGAAAGTCACAAAATTCATTTTTTTTGAGATCTACTCCATAGATGTAATAACTATCCCTTTATGAGTAATATCATATGTCATACATTTAACGTATCGAATTTGGGGTTAATATTTAACCATTATCATATTAAGACTTTTCCCCACTTTCTGAGCGAGCCCTACTTTTGATGCAAGTAGAACACAGTAGCTCTATACGGTTATGAGCGGGTCCAATATCGCAGTAAATGATGTTGTATCCATTGTGACGGTGGGGGCAAAAGGAGTATGACAATGAGTAATAATGATTCAAACAAGCCGGAAGCAATCGATCAATACACCGCGAATGTCCTGCAAAATGGTATTTCACGACGTAGCTTTTTAACTCGTGCTGCAGTGGGTACTGGCGCAGTTGCATTTACCGGCCTAAGTGGCGGAATGGCTTCTGCTGCAACAGATGAAGCTTGCCAAAACGCAGCTAAAAGTTCAGATGGCGGCGCAACGTTAGAGTTTATGCCTAAGCCGAAACCGATTTCTGACAGACTGATCGCATCGACACAAACGTTCGATGTGGTTGTGGTTGGTGCTGGTGCTTCTGGTGTTCCTGCTGCGTTATCTGCGGCAGAAAACGGCGCTAAAGTTGCAGTATTGCAAAAACAAGCGATTGTCGTGTCTCAAGGTAACACGGGTTCAGGTATTGATTTGGCCAACAGCGACAAGGCTGCCGTAGAAGCAATGGTAAACCGTCTTATGGGTGACAGCGCTCACCGTTGCCACCCAGAACTTGTAAGAGAATGGGCGTATAACTCTGGTGAGGCGGTTTCTTGGGTGATTGATCGTGCTAAAAAAGGTGGCGCGCAAATCGTAGACCAAGGCACAAAAGTGCAACATGGTATTCATGGTGTCACTGAACATAAACTCAACTTTGTTACCTCATTTTGTGGCCCTAAGCCATATACCACCGGTGACGGCATGCGTGATTTGGCTAAAGTGGCTGAAAAAGCGGGTGTTAAATTCTTCTTCAACATGCCTGCACAGCAACTTATCCAAGATGTATCTGGCAAAGTTATCGGTGTTATTGCCAAAGACCGTGATGGTAAGTATCACAAATACCTAGCCAAAAAAGGTGTGATTTTATCGTCTGGTGATTACCAGAATAACGAAGCGATGTGTAATTTCTTCATTCCTGATTTAAAGCATTTCGAACGCAAGCAAATGGATCGTACTGGCGACGGTTTCTCTATGGCGTACTGGGCGGGTGGCGTAATTGAACCTATTGGCCATACCAAAATGTTACACGATTTTGATGCAGGTCCTGCTTCAATGTGTGATATGCCATTCCTTGCTGTTAACCGTAAAGGTAATCGTTTCGTCAATGAAACTGTTGAAATGTCATTGATGAATAACTACCTACGTGATGCAGAAAATGCGGGTAATTACTCTCAGGTCTTCGATTCAAATTACATGACTCAAGCTAAAGACTGGCCTGGAAAACTGTACTCACCTGAAGAAATGAAAATCTATATGCCTGAAGATCCAGCGCCTAAGATCGGCGTGTATGCATCTCAGACAAATACCTACTCAGCCAATACTTTGGAAGAGCTTGCAGTAAAACTTGAATGTGACCCTAAAACCTTCGTTGCCAATATTAAGCGTTATAACGAGCTTTGCAAAACAGGTAAAGATGACGATTTTGGTAAGCCTTCAGCAAAAATGCTTCCCATTGTTAAAGCTCCTTTCTATGGCATTCATCGCCGCATGCGTATCTCAACCCTTTGTTCAGGAATGCTAGTCGATAAAAATCATCAAGCACTTGATGCTGATGGCAAAAAAATTGGCGGTTTATTCGTTATCGGTAACTTAGGTGGCGGCTTCTATGGTGGCGTTGATTACCCACTGACTGTATTCGGATTGTCACTAGGGCGCTGTTATACGTTTGGCTATTTAGCCGGTAAGTACGTGGCCAAGCTATAGGGCGTAAAGACAGTTAAATGGATGCCCGACGTTTGGCACCTTCCCCAATGAATAATGGAATAACACAATGAAGAAATTAACACTGCGCAACACCTTGCTTTGCCTTGCATTGAGCTTTTTCGCAAGTACTGCAATGGCTGACAATACTACCTTATTGGATCAAACTCATGCGGCTAAAGGACTTAAATGTGCTAGCTGCCATGGTAAAGCTGAAACGCGTGAGCCTGTGACTATGTCTAAGTGCGTGACATGCCACAACACTAAAAAGCTAGCCGCTAAAACCAAGGATGTTAAGCCAACAAACCCACATGAAAATCGCCATTTTGGCACCGAAACCGACTGCGTTAAATGTCACAACGTACACCAAAAGTCAGAAAACTACTGTGGTAGCTGCCACCTTCGTTTTGACTTTGTTGTGCCATAAGTCGGCCATTTGGCACCTTAATATCTCGACCACAAGAAAAGTTAACAATAATTAGGATGAGAAAAATGATGATGAAAACAAAACTACTGCCTTTGGTTGTTGCATGTCTCGCTGCAAGTCCAGCTTTTGCGGCTGACCCAATGGGCAATTTATTTAATGATGGTACTGTAAATGGTCAATTTCAATTATTTGACTTCCAACGTAATTTTGATGGAGATAGCACAGACAGACGCGATACCTCATTCGGTGGACTTTTTTACCTGCGCTCTGGTGAGGCTAACGGCATAAGCTTTGGCAGTTCATTTGCTTCAGCTAACCCAATTTGGGATGCAAACGATGATGGTCTGTACGGACTTGTTGGTGGAGGAGCACCAGGCTCTGTGGTAGAACGTACATCAGTTAACCGTTTACAAGAATACTTTGTTAGCGGTAATTGGTATGACACCAAAATAGTCGTTGGTGCTCAAGAGTTACGCACTCCTATGATGAACCCGTTCCCATTAAGAGCAATCCCGTTCACTTACCGTGGTGCCAGTATTAAAAATACCTCAATTGAGAACTTGGGCGTATCAGCACTGTATATCACTGACTACATGGGTTGGACTAACGAAGAGTTTGCTAGTGTGGCTGATGGTATCCGAGGTGAATTTGCACGTAAGGGCGTTTTCATCGATGTTGAAGACAACCCTATTTACGCTTTAGGTTTAGATTACAATCTACCGTTAGAGTCGGTAAAAGCTAAAACCAGCTTGTGGTACTACTCAATGGAAGATGTGTACAACCAGTATCATGTTAAATTGGATATGATCGGTGAAATGGGTGCCGCCAACTGGTATTTCATTCCGTCTTATTTAAAACAAGACTCTACAGGTCTACTAGACCAAAGCGCTGCACAATTCGACACTTACCAAGCAGGCTTCCATTTAGGGATGAAATGGAACGGATTTGATGCCACATTTAAGTATGTGACCACTGGCGATGGCGACGTAGTGGCTCCATTTGGCGATGAAAAAGTGATCATTCAACAAGTGGTTCAGTCATCACGTGCTAACGAAGATGGCTACGGTGCTCAACTCGCTTATAATTTTTCACCCGACTCAGCACTAAGCGGCGTTAGCACATATCTTAACTGGGCTAGCTATGAAATTGATGGCGACTCAAGCAAAGACATCGACGAAACCGACTTTTCAGTGGTGTACGACCTGGCTAAATATGTAGACGGCCTGAGCGTACGCGCGCGTCACGCCATAGTTAACTACTCAACTGGCGACGACTTAACTGACACTCGTTTTTACGTCTATTATAAATTTGCTTTGTAATAGTGCTAAAGCACATATACCGGCTCTGAAATAGAGTGACGGTTTTGATTAAGCCAGTTGGATATTCCAACTGGCTTTTTTATGTTAGTTAGCTTGCAGTATGTGTGGTTTAGTTAGTCAGCATAAAATGAAAAACGCTTGTTCCCTATGTGTCGGAATCAAATGTTTGGTTAGGATTTGGCTAGTTTTGTGGATTAATTATCTATATTGGCTGCTTATCGTTTAACTGCAGTAAGTCCCAAAGATTGCCGTATAGATCTTCAAAAACTGCCACTGTGCCGTAGTCTTGCTCTTGAGGCGGCCGTACAAACTTAATCCCATCGAGTTGCATGCGGTTATAGTCGCGCCAAAAATCGTCGGTATTCAAAAAAAGAAATACCCGTCCGCCGGCTTGGTTACCAATAAAATCATGCTGCTCTGGTTTTGATGCCCTTGCTAGCAGCAACGACACTCCGTTTGACCCTGGAGGCGACACCACAACCCAACGTTTGTCTTGTTCTGCTTGATAGGTGTCTTCAATTAGATCAAACTTCAATTTATTGACATAAAAATCGATGGCTTCATCGTAATCATTCACCACTAGCGCGATGTGAACTATAGACTGTTTCATTATTATCCTTTGATAGCTTTGTAAGTTAGCGAGTGAATTAGCCATTGAGTTAGCTAGTGAATTAGCTAGTGAGTTAATGCAAATTTACTGTGCCATCGATTATGCATTAATTAACCAGAACTCGGGATAACAAATGCCTCGCAAGCAGCCCTTTGCCTTGCTAACTGCGTTACATGAGAAGACTTGCAATAGGCCAGCTATTGACGGGTTAATTCGCCTTGTTAGTAAAACAAATGACAAGTTTGAGAGTGGTTAATGGCTAAGCTTAATATCTTTATCATTCTATTCTCATCTCTACCCCTAGTTGAGGTTAATTCGATAGGTATGGAGATATAGACGCATAAAAAAAGCCACAGCAATGAACTGTGGCTTACTGATACTAGCGAGTCAGTGAATTCTAAATCGATTAGTTCTTTTTAGAATATTTTGCAGCTTCTTCACCCGCTAAGCGACCGAAGGTGATGATGTCTGAAATCGCATTACCACCTAAGCGGTTAGCACCATGAACACCGCCAGTAACCTCACCAGCACCATACAAGCCTGGGATAACCTGCTTCTTAGCATTCATGACTTCAGCTTTAGTGTCGATCATCACGCCCCCCATAGTGTGGTGAACACCAGGTGTAACTTCAATTGCATAGTAGTTACCTTCGTTAAGTGCGCGCGGTAGGTTTGGACGCTCAAAATCAGTGTCTTTACCGCTACTCACTAAGCTGTTGTAACGCGCGACAGTTTCAGTAAGTGCTTTGCCGTCAATACCTTCCATTTTACCTAATTTAACTAGGCTATCTGCCGTTGGTGCAACACCTAAACCAATGTACTTATCAATTTTTGACAGTGACTTACGCACAGAATCATCAAAAATCAAATAAGCTGATTTACCGGTTTGCGCTAAGATAGCGGCCGAGGCTTTATCACGAGTAGTAATTTCGTTAACGAAACGCTTACCTTCACGGTTAACCAAAATCGCACCATTACCACGTACCGCTTCAGTGACCATTACGCCACCTTTAACAGATAGTGTTGGGTGAGCTTGGATATACTGCATGTCTTTCAATGCGCCACCCGCATTTTCAGCCACATCCAGTCCATCACCTACTGCACCAGGTTGGTTAGTAGAGATAAAGCCTTTTAGTGAAGGGTCAAGCTTAGCGACACGCTCGTTATTTTTAGCGAAACCACCAGTTGCTAAGATTACCGCATCGGCTTTCACCCAGTAGTAACCTTTGTACATCCCCTTAACCAGAATACCTTTAACAGTGCCTTTATCATCTTTAAGCACTTCAATACCGCGGGTATTCATGCGTAAGTCGATATTGCGTTTCACTGCATTATCATAAAGTACTTGAACGACATGGGCACCAACACCAGCACCACCAGTTGGACGGTGTGCACGGTTAACAGATGCGCCACCCATCATGCCAACATCAGTTAAATCGGCGCCCATAGCGGTCATCCAATCAACAGAGTCTTTAGAGTGTGAGCTTAATACTTTAACTAATGCAGGGTCGTTTATGTTTTGACCACCTTTCATGGTGTCTTCGAACATTAACTCTGGGCTGTCAGTAATTTTTTTGGCTTTTTGTTGGTCAGTCCAAGCCGCGTTCATGCCGCCTGCAGCCAACTTAGCGTTACCGCCAATAACAGGCTCTTTTTCAATAAGGATGACTTTAGCGCCACCGTCTGTTGCAGATATTGCAGCAGAGAAACCTGCGCCGCCAGAACCGACAACCACTACGTCAACAGTGTCGTGTGGGGCGCTAGCAAGAGCAGCCTGACGTTCTGATTTGTCTTTGGCCAATTCAGCAATAGTCGGCTCGTCACGTAGCCATTTTTTAGCGTAAGGCATGTTGAAATCGAAGCTATGGCAAGAGTCACAATACACCATCGATTTTTCGTGTGCGCTGTGGCATGAGGTACAAGCTACTTCGCCTGGGAAGTGGGAAGCATGCGCATTATAGTGTTCATGTTTTGTCGTTTCAGCGACTTCCTCTAGTGTGCCATGGCAAGATACACATTGGGTATTTTCATAGGTTAAGCTGTCATTTGACAGTTCACCGTCTGGTGTATGGCAACTATCACACTCTTGGTTTTGTACATGGAAATCAGCTAAGTTATCAGCGGCAACAGCAGTGCCCATTAGGCCTGCGGTACCCATTAACGTGGCTATACAGACTGCAAGATTCATCTTTTTCATTTTTTGCTCCCCCTTCTAAACCTAATGACGATTAGTTCATTAACGATAGAAGTCCTCTCATTATTTTAGTCAGGCTGAAGTGACATTAACGTCACTTCACTTTATAAGTACGGTCCAAATTAGCATCGAGTTGATCAGCTATTATGTTCGCTCAATATAATCTTTACCGAAGGGACCGCAATCAACAACCAGATAACCACAAGTGAGGGCAGAAATGACAACTCAATCACAAGCTTAAAAATGTTCTATGCAAACATGCATAGCTATAAAGGGGTATATGCAATTTTGCATAGCGTATGTGGAGATAGATCACATCGAGTTAACATCAAAAAGAAAACGTACATAATGATTTGCTAATTCGGGGAATGCTGCACAGTTTCGGATGGTGGAAATGGGTAATATCGCGGCATGAAAACTCTATTGTTATTACTTATCATCATCACTATGCCTGTGCTCGCGCAAGACAGCATTGTCTTAGGCGTGCATTCAAAAACAGCGCCATTAGAGTGGCGTAATAACGGTGTTGACCAAGGCTTTAATATTGAGTTGATGGATAGAATTGGCCAGCTGACCAATAAGCGCATTATTGTTCGTCGAAAGAGTTTTCAGCAATTGGTAAAAGATGTTCATGATCCTGACAGTGATATCGATGTGATTGCTGTGGTTAGCCCGGTGAACATGGATCGTAAGTTAGCGCAATCGGATCCTATATATGCAACCCACGCTAAAGCTTATACTTTGCAGGGTAAGGCGTTAATCAACAATTGGGCAGATCTTATTGGTAAGCGGGTTGCCATTAAAAAAGGTGCTTTTGTTGATGTGTTTTTATCTGACCATTTGCAAAATTTCGATCGGGTGGATGTTGATCTGTATGAAACTGGTTTTCAATTACTGATAAAAAATCAAGTCGACGTGGTTATTGCTGAAAGCTTTGTTGCGCGGCGTTTACTTCCTATGTATCCCTCGGTACGCAGTTCCAGTGATGCGTTAATTTACGGGGCGTTTAATTTTGTCGCTAATGAAACAAAAACCGAACTGATGTACCAAATTAACGAGGCGCTTAGGCAGTTAAAATTATCGGGTGAATACGACAGACTGGTTAATAAATGGTTTGGCACCGGGCGTGAAAAAGTTGATTTAACCTCTTCCGAAAAGCGCATGTTTGCTCTCGCTGTTTTGGTAGCGATTATGTCTGCTATTGGGATGATTTTCACCGGATTTATAAGCGCTAGTTTACGCCGTCATACTAAAGCGCTTGATGCCGAATTAATTCAACGAAAGCGGATTGAAGTTGAGATATCTGAATTGTCGCAACAGTTCCAGTCTGTTCTCGATGGGATCCCCAATGGCGTGACCATAGTAAACCAGGACCTCCAGCATTTATGGAGTAACGATAACAATATTCACCTGTTAGATTCAGATGAGTTTTACTATGTCGACAACGATGTTTTTAAGCTTAAAGCCGCAGTATTCGATGTGTTATCGACCCAAAAGTCGTTTACTGCCGATATGCGGTATCAGCAGCAGTGTTGGCAATTACAAATTCATCCTATTGCAAACAATCAGGTGGTGGTTTTACTTGAAGAATCAACCGAGCAGCATCGATTGCGCCAGGCTAATGAAGAGGCCAGTCGTCTAGCGTCATTAGGAGAGTTGTCTGCAGGAATTGCCCATGAAATCAACAATCCAACCGGCCTAATTGTACATGCGGTATCACTATTTACCGCGGCCATGAAAGACTTAACGCCTGCCGCTAAGCACTATCAAAAACAAAATCCTTTCTGGCTTATTGCAGGGCTAAACCCAGACATTGCCATCAATGAGTTGCAGTATAGTTGTGGTTCTATTGAAGAGGGCGCTAAACGTATCAGCCGAATTGTTAACGACTTAAAACGTTACGCCATGCCGCATATTGCCGACCAATATAACCGAGTGTGTTTAAATGATGTGGTACAAGTTGCCCTACGTCTCACTGCTAATCAAACAAAATCTCACCAGATCAGCACCATGTTATGTCAACCCAGCCCTTGTATTACAGGCGATGCTCAACAGTTACATCAGGTGTTAATTAATCTGATTCAAAATGCGTGTAATGCCAGCTCAACCCAGTCTGGGGGCATAGAGATAGAGACGTATGTCGAAGCTAATATGGCTATACTGAGTATTAAAGACAATGGCTGCGGGATGGACAGTGCCACATTAAAACGTATCACCGAGCCTTTTTTCACTACCAGACGACACGAAGGTGGCAGCGGCTTAGGGTTGTCGGTGTGCAGTAAAATAATTAAAGAGCATCAAGGCGAAATGCAGATGCTGTCGAGTTTAGGTAAAGGCACCCGAATTAGGCTGACTTTTGCATTGGCACAACAGGATTAGCCCATGAAACTAGCCAGAAATATTTTGTTAATCGACGACGAAGCAGCATGGTTACGAACACTCGCGATAACCCTGAACCGTCTAGTTCCCGAAGCTGAAATTGACACTTGTGTTGATAGTCGTCAGGTGAATAGTCGCTTACAGGTAGGCGACTATGCGCTAGTGCTAGTCGATCTCACCATGCCATTTCATTCTGGTGAAGAATTATTAGCGATGATCCGCAGCGATTTCCCTAACACTCGAGTCATTATAGTGACAGGGGTAAATGAGGTTGATACTGCAGTTCGTTGTATTAAGAATGGCGCTTATGACTACTTTATCAAAACCGACAATGTTGATGAACTCGCCCGCACGGTACGCCGTGCGCTTGAAGTGGTCGGGCTTGAAAGAAACTACCTTTATATCAAAGAGAAATTTTTAAGCCGAACCTTAGATAACCCGCAAGCATTCAATAATATGCTAACTTGCGAGCCACAGCTATTAGATCAGTTTCGCTATCTTGAAGCCGTATCATGTAGCCCTGAGCCCTTGTTAATTTATGGTGCCAGCGGAACCGGTAAAAGCGAATTTGCTAAATCTTGCCATGCACTTTATAGCCCTAATGAACCCTTTATTAGTATTAATCTTGCCGGTATTAGTAGCGAATCCTTCGAGCAAAAAATGTGTGGTCAACTGTATCATCACAATAATGGTGAGCTTGAAGCGGTTGCAGGTTTACTGCATCAAGTGGGCAGTGGAGTGTTGTATTTGAACGACATTGGCACGCTACCACTGGATGCCCAAATTAAGTTATTAGCGCTGTTAGAAAGCAAACAATATTACCCTTTAGGTAGCGATACCGCCTACCCGGTAAAATGTAAGTTTGTGGTATCGACTCAAGATGACTTACTCAAACTTCATCAAGCGGGCCAGTTTAGAAGTGATTTACTCTACCGTTTACGGGCACATAAAATTAAATTACCGCCGTTAGCTGAAAGGCAGTTAGATATTACTATGTTGATCAATCATTTCATCGCTCTGGCCGCAGCCGAAATGAATTTACCTGCGCCGATTCAACCAAGCGACTTAGCGTCAAAACTTGCCAGTTATGATTTCCCCGGTAATCTACACGAGCTCAAAGGAATGGTATTTGATGCCGTTAGTCGCAGTGATGGCATAGCGCTTAACACCTCTGCTTTTATGGAAGCCATTAATGAACACAAGTCATTAACGGCAGCGCCGCAAGATCGAATTATCTTTCCCAAACAACTGCCCACCATTGCGCAAATGAACCAAGCGCTTTTAGATGAAGCCATGAGCCGTACCGCTAATAATCAAACGGCAGCAGCACAAATACTGGGTATTAGCCAAAGTGCATTAAGCAGGCGGCTTAAAGGGCATTAGCGTAATGGGGTTCGTTTCTAAACCATAATGCTACTCAGCATTTTGCTTTTCACACATCAGGATTGCTCTTTGGGATATTGATAACCAATTGCCTGCAAATCTTTTTGGATTAAGCTTTCCGTGCGTTTCTATCCTCTCAACTTGGATCTCAACTTTATCACTACAAAGTTCGCCAGCCTTGTCTGCTATTATCTGCCTAAGTAGTTTATCTCTATTCTGTCCGCTAGGCATGACAACAAATATCTCAAAGGTATTTTGACTGATTTTTCTTGAAGAAATACCATAATAAGACTCGGCTTCCTCTTTGGTGTTGATGTTACCGCCAAAATAGGCTTTATCTGCAGGCCTTTGGTAGTTAACACACCCGGTTAACGATATAAAAATAAATAACAAAATGATGCGAAACATATTTATTCAACCTTATTTTTATTAAGATTTTTAATTGGATAGGATAAAAATAACTCAGTCTAATTGGATTAATAAATATCACTTTTTATATTTATATTTCAACTTAAATTACCTCCAGCATCCATCTTAACCCCTCCTTAACCCACCCATCGGTATGCTTGCTCCATTATTGTGTAATACACAAGTTGGGAGAAGCAGTTGATGATGGTAAAACCGGCGCGACGACACGCAATGCTGGCACTGATTGTAGTGAGCTTGTTGGGCTGCAGTACTGTCGATAATAGCAATTACATCGACCAAGCTAGCCAAGCACAAGCAAAAACAAGCCAGCAGTTAATTGAACAGCTATTAGCCACCAAAAACACACAAGGTGTGCCGTCGCAATCGTTAGCGCGACTCACTGATTTAATCAATGTGCCTGAACTGCAAACTTTTATATCAGCAGCATTGCAAAATAATCCCAGCCTACAGCAAAGCGTAGTGGCGTTAAATATGGCCTATGCTCAGCACGGTATTACCTCTGCTAGTCGTTTACCATCTGTGGATGCCAGTTTTAGCGGTACTTCAACCGAAGACAGTGAAGACAGCTACACTACTGATATTACCGTGAGTTGGGAGCTGGATTTATGGCAAAAAATAGCTGACAGCAGTAATGCAGCGCTAAAAGACATTGCCAGCACACAAGCCAGTTTACAGAGCGCGCAAGATTTAGTGGTGGCCAACGTAATGCGCAGTTGGTTAGACATTAGCCTTAAGCAACAACTCGTGGCGATTGAGACTCAGCGCTTAGCGGTATTAGATAACAACCAAGCCCTTATTTTAGCGCGGTATCGCGTCGGTTTAGGCAGTTTAGAAGATCTGGATAATGCCACTACCAGCGTCGCCAGTACGCAAGCAACATTAGTGGATTATCAAGAACAACTCGCACAAAGTCGCCGTAACTTAACCTTGCTAACAGGGCAGTGGACTGGCAGTGATGTCAGTGTTGATATTAGCGCCCAGTTCCCTACGGTTCTCAATCCAATCGATTCACTCGGTCAGCAAAACCTTGGGCATCGTCCAGACATTAAAACCGCCTTTTACAATATCGAAGCAGAATCATTACGTACCGATGCCGCCTATAAAGCCATGTTGCCATCCATTAGTTTATCCGCCAGTTTGAGTGATATGGCCGAGTCACCAAGTGATGCACTACTCACCGGACCACTATGGAGCGTACTTGGGCAACTTTCAGCACCGCTATTTCAAGGTGGTAAGTTGAAGTCTCAAGCCGAGTTGGCACGTTTAACGACTCAGCAGCGCTATTGGGTCTACCAAGAAACCTTATTAAATGCGGTTAACGAGGTCGAAAATAGCGTTGGCCAAGAGTATTCCCTCGCCAAACAACAACAGCACTTAACCGACGCGCAGCTTAGTGCTCAGCGCAGCTTTGTCAGTTATGAGCAAAAGTACCGCCAAGGCTTAGTCGATATTTTTGATTTACTGACCGTGCAACAGCAAACCTTTGATGTTGAAGCGCAACTTGTTACTACCATTTACAACCGTCTCATAAACCGAATTGATTTAGGCTTAGCGCTAGGTCTAGGAGTCTCGCATGAAGCTTAACCGTGTAAACGTCATCGTCACTGTATTGTCACTGGGCAGTATTGCCGTTGCGTTAGGCTATACCGCATCGCAGTTACCACCTCCAGCGAATAAAAAAGCGCCTGCTGCTGAACAGTCTGTCAAACCTGTCACGACTAGCGCGGCGGTATCACTATTGCCGCAAGTGGGTGTTGTTGTGGTTAATGGCCAAGAATATCAAGCAGAAGTGGTTGGATTTGGTGAAGCAAGGCCGCGTTATGAGCTAACACTTAGCGCCGAAGTAAGTGGCAACATTACGCAGGTTAATCGTCAATTTGAGTCAGGACAGGTGATCAAAAAAGGGGCTTTGTTAGGCAAAATTAACGACACCAGCTATCAACAAGCGTTAACCCAAGCACAAACCGATGTCGCTCAAGCGGAACTCGATTTATTAGAAGAACAACGCCAAGGTGAGCAAGCTAAAGCTGAATGGTTACGTTCAGGTTTGTCTGGCGAGCCAGCCTCACCCTTAGTGCTGCGCACCCCGCAATTAGCCCAAGCAACTGCGGCGCTAGATAACGCCAAACAAGCACTTAAAAAAGCGCAACAAGACGTAAGTTATACCCACATTACCGCACCGTTTGATGCGCTGGTGGTGAGCCGAGATATTCAGCCAGGCAGTTACGTGCAAACCGGCAGCCAGCTTGGCACTTTATACAGCGTAGCCGAAGTTGAAATTAGCGTACCGCTGTCTGAACTGCAATGGCAAAACCTACCTGAGTTTGATAATGCACAGCTGGTTAAAGCGCCGTGGGATGTAACTTTGTTCAGCGCCGATGGTCTTCATCAATGGCAAGGCTACATTGAACGTGTTGAGCAACATTTAACTCAAACTAGCCGCCAACGTTCATTAATTGTGGTGGTCGATAACCCACTGGCACAAGCAACGGATCTGTATCCTGGCACCTTTGTTAAAGCACACATTAACGGTAAATCATTAAGTAATTTATGGCAGTTACCTTCATCGGCTATTTCACAACAAGGTGATATCTGGTTTGTTGACGCCCAAGGATTATTGGCTAAAGCACCTGCGACAGTCGCCTTTGAAAAAGACGGTTTTGTGTATGTGTCGCCCATTGTCACTGAGCAAACTAATGAGCAAATAAATCAGCCTAGTGTCATGCAAATTGTTAAACGACCTTTAAGCAGCTTTAAAGTCGGCACTAAGGTGCTTGCTAAGGTAGAGGTGTAGCCATGTCGAGATCTCTATCTACACACAAAGGAGCAATAGCCTGGTTTGCCAGAAACTCAGTAGCGGCTAACTTATTGCTCATTGGCATGATCATCGTGGGGCTTTTTTCATTAGGTAGCTTACGCAAAGAGGCTTTTCCGAGTTTAGAGCCCGACCGCGTGACCGTGTCAGTCACTTACGACAGTGGCGACCCAGTGTTAGCAGAAGAAGGCATCGCAATTAAAATCGAAGATGCCTTAGAAACGGTGCCGGGCATAAAGCGGATTACCTCAACATCCAATGCCAATGGCAGCAGTGTGATGATTGAGAAAACCAGCTCTTATGATTTAGACACCTTGCTCACTGACATTAAAACCAATGTTGATGCAATTTATAACTTTCCTAGCGAAGCTGAAAACCCTGTTATCGATAAAATGCGCATGCAAGACCATGCCTTATGGATTGAGATTTATGGCGATGCCGACCGCGCGACGTTACAAGCGTTAGCTGAACAACTTAAATCGGATTTGCTCAGCCAAGATGCCATTCATGATCTGGAAATTAAAGCCAAAGCCGAGCCAATGATTTCTATCGAAGTTGACGAAGCCAAGCTGCAAGCTTACGGATTGACGTTAGCGTCAGTCGCCAGTGCGGTGAACGCCGAGTCATCAGCGTCTATTTCGACCAGCTTATACAACGATGATAAAACCGTGCGTTTGAAAGTGGCTCAACAAGCTTATCAACTGCAAGATTTTATGGCGATTCCAGTTATCACCACTAGCCAGGGCTCGAAGATTACACTGGGCGATATTGCCACAGTGAAAGACGGCTATGCCGACGACACCTTTGTGTTGTCGCGTTATAACCAAGCAAATTCAAGCGCCATTGAAATTGTGATGGATGAAAATGGCGATATCGTTAATATTGTCGAGCAAGCTAAGCAAGTCGTTGATAAATGGCGTAATGCTAATGCGTTGCCCGATGGTGTAAATATTGCCACTTGGCATGACAAAAGTACCCTGATTACCGAACGCTTAAGCTTGCTAGTTAAAAATGCCCTCAGTGGTATCGCATTAGTGTTTATTATTTTGGCGTTGTTTTTAAACTTACGCGTGGCGTTTTGGGTTGCAGCTGGTTTGCCGTTTGTGTTCTTCGGCACCTTGTTTTTTATGAGCAATACTTTTGCTGGTTTAACCCTAAATGAAATGACCACCTTTGGCTTTATTATGGCGCTGGGGATTGTGGTCGATGACGCAGTGGTGGTGGGTGAGAGTGTTTATACCACTCGGCAAAAATACGGCGACAACATCGATAACACCATCAAAGGTACCTTAAAAGTCGCGACCCCAACCATATTTGGTGTGTTAACGACCGTGGTTGCCTTTGTCGCTTTGGCCAACGTAGAAGGCCGTTTAGGACAAATTTATGCCCAGTTTGGCACGGTTGTTGCCATCTGTTTGATGCTGTCGTTAATTGAATCTAAGTTTATTTTACCGTCGCATTTAGCCCATATTAATACTCAAAAAAGTGCCAAAAAGTCATGGTTCAACCATATTCAACATGCCGCGGACAGTGGCTTGAAGTGGTTTAGCCGCGTAATTTACCAACCCGTTATTGAGTTTGCCCTGCGGTTTCGTTATGCCGTGGTATTGATGTTTATTGCGGTGTTTATTTTGGTTGCCGGAATGCCGTTAACGGGTAGCGTGCGAGTGGCGTTTTTCCCTGATATTGCTGGCGACACAGTTGTCGCTGACTTTTCAATGCAAAACGACGCCAGTTTTGGCCAAACCTATAAAAATTTAATGACCTTAGAAAGCGCTGCTAAACGAGTGGATGCAGAGCTGGTGGCGCAACAACAAGACAGTGAAAATGACCAAGACAGCTATTTAACCAGTTTGCACGTTATGGCAAGCAGCAGTGACTCTGGCCAAGTGCAGGTCGAGTTGGCAACCAACAGCCCTTATACCCTTAAAGAGTTTACTCAAAAGTGGACTGAACAAGTTGGCCAAATGGAAGGCATTAAAAAGCTTAAAGTATTATCGAAAAAAGAAATGCTCGATAACTTTAAAGTAGAGATTAAAGCCAGTGATACAGAGTCTGTATTCGCTGCTGGCCAAGCACTAAAAGCCGCAATAGAAGTGATGGACGGTGTGAGTGGCATTGACCACAATCTAGATGCAGGCGACCCACAATATCGCTTTGAATTAACAGCGCAAGGGCGCGCATTAGGATTTGATACCGAAACCTTGTCGAGTCAGATATTGCAGTCATTTGGCGGCGGAGTGGTACAACGTTTTCAGCGTGGTAAAGACGAAGTGAAAGTGCGCGTTCGTTACCCCGATGAAGATCGTCAAACCTTTGAAGATATTCAGCTTGCCAATGTGAGAACCAACGACGGGACTATTGTGCCGTTGAGTCACGTAGCCCAGATTTTTAATGATTATCAACCGTCGAGTATTACCCGTATCGACAGCCAGCGGGCGGTATACATCAGTGCGGTATTAGACAAAGATAAAATTGCTTCAAATGAGTTGGTTAGCCAGCTTAAGCAAACATTGGTATCGCAGTTAGAAGTACAGTACCCAGGTGTGAGTTTCAATTTTGCCGGCGAAGCTGAACAGCAAGCCGAAACCACAAGCTCGATAGAATCGATGTTTGTGCTGGCGCTGATTGCCATTTATGCCTTGTTAGCCATTCCGTTAAAGTCGTATATACAGCCAGTGATAATCATGACTGCAATTCCGTTTGGTATTGTGGGCGCAATTTTAGGCCATTGGTTGAATGACTTAACCATTAGTATTTTGTCGTTAAACGGTATTTTGGCCCTAAGTGGCGTGGTGGTAAACGACAGCTTGTTACTGGTGTCGCGATATAACGAATTAATTAACGAAGAAGGCATGTCGGTACACGATGCAATTGTTGAGTCATGCACCGGAAGACTTCGAGCGGTATTGCTTACCTCGGTGACCACCTTTGCGGGCTTAGCGCCATTATTAGGTGAAACCTCGTTACAAGCACAGTTTTTAATTCCTGCCGCAGCGGCGCTAGGGTATGGTATTTTATTTGCTACCTTTATCACCTTGATTTTGACGCCATCGTTGCTGTTAATTCAATGCGAGTCTAAGGCTTTTATACATAACCTGATGACCAAACTGCGCCCAAATCGTGACGTGGCAACGTCGTGATCAACCAAGGAATGAGTGACATGAACACCGACAAACTGCAATTGTTACTGGTTGAAGATGACCTCGACTTAGCTACGGCGGTGATCGAGTATTTAGAGCTAGAAGATATTCTTTGTGACCATGCCGCCAATGGGCAAGTTGGGCTTAATTTAAGTTTGCAGTATCAATACGATGTGGTGATTTTAGATTTAAACTTACCCAAAATGAATGGGTTGCAAGTGTGCGAGTCGTTGCGCATGCAAGGTATGGATGTGCCAGTGTTAATGCTGACTGCCCAAGACACGTTAGACGATAAGCTAACTGGCTTTGCTAAAGGGGCTGATGATTATTTGGTGAAGCCCTTTGCCATGGAAGAACTCATAGTGCGAACGCGAGTGTTAGCGCGTCGGCGCAGTGGCCAAGTCATGCGCTTATCTGTCGGTGACTTAACTTTAGATTTACAACAAAAGCAGGCGTATCGCGCCAATGAGTTAGTAAAGTTATCGCCGACCGCGTTTAAGATTTTAGACGTGCTAATTCGAACAAGCCCTAATCCGGTGTCGCGAGAAAAGCTCATGCAAAGTGTGTGGGGCGATGATCAACCTGACAGTAACAGCTTAAAAGTACATATTTTTAATTTGCGAAAACAGCTTGATGCTGAGCATGACGTAAAGTTACTGCACACGATTAGTGGCCATGGCTTTGCCATTAAAGACGCAGAGCTTTCATCATAGCGATGACTACATAATGTATTGATTTAAATTACGACAGCAATAGGAATACCCCTACGTCATGAAATTAAGACCGAGTCTGCGAATTTTTGTGCTGCTGGTAATGTTATTTACTGGCATTAGCACCATTTTAATTTTATCGGCATTGAGCGTGCATTATTATATCTCTGGCATGGACAAAGTCATGCTGGCGACGATGTATGCGCATGGACAAGAGCAAGTTGTAACCGACGGGCACCCTAGCAAATCACAATTGTTTACTGTCGCCAGTCGTTGGCAGGATTTACCAAAAGATATTCAACTACACATTAAGCAGGAGCCCAGCGAGTTTAATGTGTTACACAAAAATATTATTGGCGGTTCACCGTTAAAACCACCAGAAAAAGGCTTTTTTGTCATCAAAGTGCTTAAAGGTGACCAGATCCGTTATGTCTCGAGCATTTTAGATAAAAAAATGGGCAATATTCCTCCGCCCAAAGATAAACCCTTTTTTCTGGTGATTCTTGCTACCGCCATTTTTAGTATTGTGATGTTTACGCTGATATTGCTGTTAATGATGCGCAAAGTGACTTTGCCGATTGAGCGCCTAAAAAATTGGGCCAAAGAGTTAGATAGCAAACAACTAGCAGACCCTGCGCCAGATTTTCATTACAGCGAGCTAAACACATTAGCCAATATTGTTAAAACCAGTTTAGGTACTGTGCAGGAAAGCTTAGATCGCGAGCAACAATTCTTAGGCTATGCCAGCCATGAATTACGCACCCCAATAGCGGTGATCCGTACCAATACTGAATTACTGCAAAAGCTGATAAGCAAAGGCGGTAGCGCTGAAAAACAAGCTCAAGTCGTTAACCGCATCGAACGTGCTGGGCTCACCATGACCGATCTCACCGAAACCTTATTGTGGTTAACACGACGTGAAGGTAAAAGTTTGCCGTTAAAAGAGGTTAATTTAGGTCAGCTTATTCGCCAGCTAGTGCAAGATTTAAGGTATTTAATCCACGGCAAAAATATTGAAATCAGCATCGAAACCGATGACTCTGCTCACCAACTCCCTGACACGTTATGCCGGATAATCATTACCAACCTCATTCGCAACGCTTTACAGCACACTGTTGAAGGTAGTGTGACTATTCGCCAGTCAGCCACATCGGTAAGCATCGCTAATCAGTGTAAGTCTTATGCTAATAGCTTTGAAGAGTTAGGCTTTGGCTTAGGGCTTGAGTTAACGACCAGACTTATTTCGCAATACGACTGGGATTATCAAAATATAGATACTAATCGCGGCCGCAAAGTGTCTATCGATTTTAGCCGTTAACGTTTAAGCCGTTAACGTTTAAGCCGTTAAGATTGGCCTAAGATTAGCGCCTAAGATTAAGCTGCCAACTGTTGTGTGCATTCTTAATAAACACCACCGAAGCCACCGACATAATCGGTGGCTTTTTTGCGCGAGTCATCAGAGCCAGTGGATCTTGTTATCTCTATTTAGATAAACCGTGCATTATAATGTAATGATAATTATATTATCATCAGGTGTTAACTTAATTCGATTGTACTGTAAGGTAATCGGCCTATAATGAGGGGTATCTTGACGCCGTACTAGGTTATGGGATCGCCGCAATGAAATATCGCACACATTTATTTTCTCTTCGTATCGGGCATGCACTCCGAGAGTCTTTAAAAGACGCTCCCTACAATGCCAATGCATTCACTAAAGATTTATTAGCCGGCTTAACCGTTGGCATTATTGCTATTCCATTAGCAATGGCGCTTGCGATTGCCATAGGGGTCGCACCGCAATACGGGTTGTATACCGCCATTATTGCTGGATTTATTATCCCGCTCACCGGTGGCTCACGTTATAGCGTGTCTGGCCCTACCGCCGCGTTTGTGGTGATCCTCTATCCCATAGTGCATCAATATGGTTTGTCAGGGTTATTGCTTGCCAGCATGTTATCCGGACTAATGTTGATCATCATGGCGTTGTTTCGCTTAGGCCGTTTTATCCAATATATTCCCGAATCAGTCACCTTAGGGTTTACGGGTGGTATTGCTGTGGTGATTGCAGTGCTGCAAGTTAAGGACTTTTTTGGTCTAACTATTACCGAGATGCCAGAAAGTTTTGTCGGTAAAGTAGCAACCTTAGTTCAAGAAATACCAGGGTTTTCTGGGCCAACATTGCTGGTGGGATTAAGCACCTTAGTAGTGTGTATTCTGTGGCCTAAACTCAAGTTGGCGGTACCCGCACATCTTCCTGCAGTGGTTGTGGCGAGCATTGTGGCGCTGGTACTAAATCAACTCGGTTTTCATGTGGCGACAATAGGTTCTACGTTCAGCTTTACCTTAGCCGATGGCTCAATCGGTGCAGGTATTCCCTCTATGCTGCCTGACTTTGAATGGCCTTGGCTTCGCGCGCAAACGGGTGAAGTGCCATTGGTACTCACTTGGCAATTAGCCAGTGACTTATTATCTGCCGCCTTTGCGATTGCCATGTTAGGCGCAATTGAATCGTTACTGTGTGCAGTGGTGCTAGACGGCATGTCAGGTAAAAAACACAGCGCCAATAGCGAATTACTTGGGCAAGGTATCGGTAATATTATCGCGCCATTTTTTGGCGGTATTACCGCGACCGCTGCCATCGCACGTTCGGCGGCTAACTATAAGTCGGGTGCGGTAAGCCCAATCGCGGCCATGATCCATGCGGTGGTGGTATTAGTGTCTTTGTTATCACTCAGTACTGTTTTGGCTTATATCCCCATGGCGGGCATGTCGGCGCTGCTTATTATGGTGGCTTGGAACATGAGCGAAGCACCTAAGATTGTCCACCTTGTTAAAAAAGCCCCTGCCAGTGAAATACTGGTGTTGATGGTGTGCTTGTTACTGACCATATTTTTCGACATGGTGATTGCGATCAGTGCTGGGATCATTTTGGCGTCGTTATTATTCATGAAACAAGTGGCCGACATGACCAAGGTGCAAGACATTAGCGAGCAGAAAAAGCACGTGCATGTTGAGTTACCGCCACGCTGGAAAGTGTTTAAAATTAATGGGCCATTATTTTTTGCTGCCGCCGACAGTGTGTTTGGTGAGTTGGCGCATTTGAGCGGCGACCAAGATGGGGTGATATTGTATTTCGACGGGGTATCGCTTTTAGATTCTGGTGGTGTCTCGGCGCTGTATAAGTTTATTGATAAATGTAAGCGTGATAATACTCGAGTATTGTTGGCCGATTTTCAATTTCAGCCACTTAAAACCTTAGCTAAAGCAGGCTTTAAGCCTGACGGCGTGCAGTGCGTGACGTATTCAACCTTGGCTAGTGCGCTGGATGATGTGGTGGCGGGAGCGTAACAACACCTTATAGGCCAACAAACCTATAGGGTGTTATTAATAAGTTAACTGCGATGACGCTTTGTGAGTTATTGGGCTGGTTTAGCGACTTCAATATACTGCCAAGAGTCTGCAATGTGCAGCCTTGCTGAAGTCACTTGCTTATTTCGCTCAACATTAATGTGGTTAGTTTGCTCTGACCACAACTCTTGCAGGGCGGTCATCTTAAGATAAAAACCGTCCATATTGGTGGTGATCGGCGTTTCCTGATAAACCCACAAGTACTTGCCTTCTAATTCAGTGCCAACGTAAGTAAGCGTAACCGGATGTTGCTGCTGATCCTGCATCGAAAAAGTCGAAATAGCATAATAAGCAAACGCTTCACGGCCAACAGGATCGCCGATCAGATCGGTACTTTTATCGATCACTTGTTGGGCTGCGTGTTCAGCATCGTGTAAATAAAACCGATGCTGGACTTCTAACATGCCGCTACGCTGATTAAATACAATACTGGTGTAAGCTTCTTTTTGCTGGTGGGCTGTGGCATTGCCCGCCAGAAAACTCAAACCGACAGCGATTATTCCGACAAACAATGATAGGCGCATTATTTCTTCTTCACTTTGATTTCAGGCTCTTTCAGGGCTTCTTTGTTGTCATGCATAATGTCGCGATACTTATTGCCCTTACGTTCCTCTTCTTTAAAGGCCTCGATGCGTGACGGAATAATTTGTCTTGGGTAATAGTTGTTTTCAATATCGACATCGGCTGTTTCGCCGCGACGATCAACCACGGCAGACACTAAGATTTTGTCTTTGTCGGTGACAATGAGTTTACTGACTTCAAACGGTGAACGGCGCCAAATTTCTGCAGGCAGCACCAATGACTCGGTATCACCATTTTCAAACGTCAGTTCAAGTAGAATTGGCATCACTAAGCCACCTAAATTGGCAAAGTTAAACACGTAATAGTTTTTATCTTCTTTGAGTGCACGAGCGAGTGCTTGCTGCTCCCATGGGTCTAGCTCGGCGTGTTTTTTGTTGTACTTGTTGCGTTCTTTATTGGTGACACTAAATTGATCATATTGGTCATGATAATCAACGTTGTCTGAATTAAGTTCTACCCAGGTTTTTAGGCCACTTTGTTGGTTGCGCTCAACCGAATAAGGCATGGGTTTGTCTTTATAGTCTTGACGGCGGCGATCAAAATCAATATCAGGATTATTGCTGTCTAAGCGCAATTTATAAATGCGATCTAGCGAGATATCAACATGATCTGTGGTGTAAAACCAGCCACGGAAAAACCAATCTAAGTCGACACCAGAGGCTTCTTCCATGGTGCGGAAAAAGTCGCTTGGGGTAGGTCGCTTATTCATCCAACGACGGCTGTATTCTTGAAAGGCAAAATCGAATAGCTCACGACCTAATATTACTTCACGTAAAATATTCAGTGCCACAGCGGGTTTAATATAGGCGTTTGGACCCAGTTGCAACACACTGTCTGATTGCGTCATCACCGGTACTTGCACGTTAGACTTCATGTACTCAATAATGTCACTTGGCTCACGCCCCCACGGTAAATTAGGGTCCCATTCACGTGTCGCAATACCGTCTAAAAAGCTGTTTATACCTTCGTCCATCCACGTCCATTGGCGCTCGTCTGAGTTCACTATCATCGGGAAGTAGTTATGGCCGACTTCGTGGATCACTACGCCGATTAAGAATTGTTTTTCCGACAAGGTATAAGTACGACTTTCATCGTCGTGCCAAATGGTGCGTGGACCATTAAAGCTGATCATCGGGTATTCCATGCCGCCAACAGGGCCGTTTACACTAATGGCTGCAGGGTAGGGATAATCGAAGGTAAAACGTGAATAGACTTCAAGGGTGTGAATAACAGACGCAGTTGAATAACGCTGCCACAACTCGCCGCCTTCTTTAGGATAAAACGACATTGCCATTACTTGTGGGTTCTGGCTGCCTTTTTGTTGATAACCTTGTGCATCCCAAATAAATTTACGTGAAGATGCCCAAGCAAAGTCGCGTACGTTTTCAGCTTTAAAATGCCAGGTCTTATTACCTTTAGCCGTGCTTGATTCGTTAGTAAGGGCTTCGTCTTCCGAGACAATAAATACAGGCTTTTTGGCTGTTTTAGCTTTATCTAAACGTTTGATTTGTTCAGGTGATAACACCTTTTTGCTGTTTTGTAATTCTCCAGTGGCCGTCACGATGTGATCACTCGGTACGGTCAAACTGACATCGTAATTACCAAACTCTAGGGTAAACTCGCCGCTGCCTAAAAACTCTTTATTGTGCCACGCTTCGTAGTCGGAATAGCTGGCAACTCGCGGAAACCACTGCGCCAATAAGAAGATATCATTACCGCCTTCACGTTTGTCATCTGGGAAGTGCTCATATCCAGAACGTGCACCCACGGCGTCTTCTTCTAAAATGTTATAGCCATAATTAATGCGTAATTGAGTCGATTTATTGTGGCTTAACGGGGTGGGTAAATCGACGCGCATTTGGGCGCCGACAATAGTGTATTTTACAGGCTTATTATTAGTGTCAGTAACCGCCGTTATTTGATAACCCAAGTTATTGTCAGCTAAAAATTGTTGACGACGAAGATCACCTAAACTGATTTTGGCAAAGGCATTATCACCATAAGTGTTGTTGGCACTAACGCTACCATCCACACCATTAAACGCGGCGCTGCGTTCAGACATCGAATCTGATTTAAAACGATTTTGTTCCAGCTGTAGCCACAAGTATTTAAGCGTATACGGCGAGTTGTTGTGATAAGTAATCACTTGCTCACCTTGAATGCGACGCTTTTTTTCATCAAGAGTGACATTGATTTTATAATCAACTTGTTGTTGCCAGTAGTCTTTGCCTGGTTCGCCAGCAGCATTGCGGTAATCGTTTGGTGTGGGGAGGCTTTCTTCAAGTTGACGAAACTTGTCTACAAAATGACCTTTGCTTTGGACAATTTCAGAAGCCGAACTTGTAAGAATAACTGAACTGGTTAATGCCAGTAACAGCAGCTGACGATACACGCGCATAAATACTCCTCTGACGTCAGCAAGCTGATGCCAATAATCCCAAAATGATGATTTGTTATATTTTTTGTTGGCGGAGTGTAACTAAATTGACTCTGTTATGCAGTGATAAGAGTGTTACGAAGTTTTGCACCTTGCTGATGCCAATTCCCTATGGCATAACAACTGTAAGCAAGATTAATTAAAGCTAGGCAGGAACTTTTGCAGGTTTTTATGACGGGCCTCATCTGAGGTCAGTGCCGGTAATATTTTGTATTTACTCATAATCTGTTGATATTCGCCATTCGCTTTTAGCATGTCGATGCCGTTAGCAAAGGTTACGGCATAAGCTTTATTGCGTGGATTAAAGCCAACATATAATGGCACCGGTTTGCCAATAGTGCCTGCATAGCGAAGTTGCAGAGTTAAGTTTAATTGACTGGCGGTGTACTCAATGACATTTTTGTTGTCGATGATGACCGAATGACGTCCTTTTACCAGCCGAATAATATTCATCGCTAATGGGTCTCTACCCGAGGCAAAGTAGGTATTAGGATGTGCAGCAAACCAAGCATCGAGCTCAACACCATAGTCATAACCACTTACGATAGCAGCTTGTTGAGTGTTATTGAGGTCGGTAACCTGCTCAAATGCTTCGTTACTACCAACAAGTGTATAAAAGTCGTTGCTGTTATAGCCGACAATTACATCAGCATTAATCAATTGATTTTCGGCAATGGCGCTAGACGTCAATGCCAGTACAGCGTCAATGTTGTTTCTTTGCAGTTCAATCAGTGCACGTTTATAGGGAAGGATCTGAAATTCAATCGGTTGACCTTGGATTTCAAAAGCGCGACGCGTGAGTTCTACAACGTAGCCTGTTTGGTTGTCGCAGATATAAGGGCACCAAATATCAGAGGCGATACGTATAGGTGTAGCATGGGCGTGAATACTGAAAATAGACAGTAAAACGAACAGGTACTTTAACAAGTATTTTGCTCCATGTGTTGAACGGGCGGGTATAGTAATTGTTTAAAGTGTTTAGGCAATCTTTTTTGATTAAAAAAGATACTACTTTATGTTTTGCTAACAAACATGCCGGTTTTGTGAACAGTTAGCGGCTGCCAGTAACAGGCTATTCATTATAGTTACTTTTTAGCAACAATTAAGCGAGGTGATATTTTTATGGCAATACTAAACAGACAATTTACTCACGTAGTGGTTGAGCAACCTGGCGAGCCCAGCGTGATGACCATGACCCAATCAACGCTTGCGATGCCAACAGAAGGCCAAGTGACGATTAAGGTTTACGCTGCAGGCGTGAACGGGCCAGACATTAAACAGCGCGTTGGTGCTTATCCACCGCCAGCAGATGCTAGCCCGATTATTGGTTTAGAAGTCGCTGGTGAAATTGTTGCCGTGGCAGACGATGTTACTCAATGGCAGGTTGGCGATAAAGTGTGTGCCTTAGTGCCTGGCGGTGGCTATGCCGAGTTAGTGAATACTTACGCCGCCCATTGTTTACCTATTCCTACCGGTTACAGTTTTGTGCAAGCTGCCGCGCTACCTGAAACCTTTTTTACCGTATGGGGTAACTTGTTTATTCGCGGTGGGCTTAAAGCCGGTGAAACGGTGCTTATTCATGGGGGATCTGGTGGTATCGGTACTACTGCGATTCAAATGGCGAGTTGTTTAGGCGCAACGGTATTTGCGACCTCTGGCAGTGCAGATAAATGCAAATATTGTCTTGAACAAGGTGCTAGCGTAGCGATTAACTATAACGAGCAGCATTTTGTTGAACCGATTTTAGAAGCAACAAATGGATTAGGCGTTAACGTCATCATGGATATCGCGGGTGGCGACTTTATTAACGAAAACCTCAAAGCCATAGCAACTGACGGACGTATGGTGTCGGTTGCCATGCAACGCGGCCCTCAGGCAAACGTGGATATATTCCGTATTATGGCCAAAAGAGTGGTTTGGACGGGGTCAACATTACGACCACAAAGCGTGGCGAATAAAGCCCTTATTGCAGAAGGTTTGGCTGAGCATGTATGGCCGTTATTAAATAGCGGCAAAATGAGTATTCCGATTGATAGCGTGTTCCCATTCTCTCAAGTGGTAAAGGCGCATGAACTTATGGAGTCGGGTAAACACAAAGGCAAGATAGTGTTAGATCTGCAAGCAGATCCTCGTTAAGCGAATTAACACCAACCCTGTTAACCCTGTTAACCTTGCTAATTTTGTGGTGTTAATTAACGATATATTTTGATAAAAAACTTGAAGCTTGATTTATTTAAGCTAAAGTCGTGATCACAAAGTGATTGGCCTTAAAGTGGTTAATCACTTTTGTGGGAGGTTTATTTTGAGAGAAAAATGACAGTAAAGTGTAAAAAACTGGCGACAATCGACATTTTTATGCAATTACTCGAAAAATTCATCGTTTTAGGCATTGATTCTCAGAAATATTCTGTTTAAATACCCACACAAATACAGAACAGATAATCGTGGCGCAGTCTGAAGATGCTATCTTCAATAATCCTGCATCATTTTTAGAATATGTGTTGATTAAGGGCGTTAGCATATATGTATAACACTGCAAAAAAACAACTTTGGTTTGGTGAGTTAAGAACATCGAAAGGTAACACTATCGTCGTTCATGATAATCAATTGCCAGAAGCGTCACCAGGACGCATTTTTATGTACAACACTATCCGTAATACGATTGTGGAGTACGTAGAAGACATCGTTAAAGTTAACTTACACGACTTAGATGAGCAGCAAACAAAAGCTGCTATGGCTGAGTTTGGTGATGCTTGGAAAGCGGCACGTAGTGAGTTTATGGCAAAGCATCAGTTACGGATTGATTTATCAAAAGTACCCGATACAGCGCCACCGCGTAAGGCTAAACCGGCTCCAGAGCCAGATGAAGCGATTAACGCCGATGATGACATTCCAGAATTTGATGATTCAGATGATGACAATGACAGCTTTGATGACATGAGTGATAGAGAAGACGATTAAACCCGCAGACAATATTGAGTCTTTGGCTCAGTATTTTTGTTGTTTATCTTATCATCCTGCTTATATTTGCTATAGATTACTGACCGCATAAGGAATAATTCATTATTCCTTATGCGGTTTATTCTTTGTCGAAACTGTCGACAATAATCGCACCCATGGATGCAGGCATCGCGATTAAAATAATCCGCTTAAACGCTAAAATTGGGTCGGTAATTAATGGTAATTTATTTAACGCCAATAGCACCACGCTCACCACTAATAGCGTCAATATATACGCTGCAATTACCCGCAAAAAAAATGCTTGTCTGCGCCTAACAATATTTGCCTGAAACACACTTTGATAAGCAAACAAAGTAATAAATGCCAGCGACAATACCACCACCAATACTAAATTTAATGTTGGTAAACTGGCCGATAATCGCCACGCTTCTTCAGAAAACGCAATCGGCACCGACAGGGCAAAAGCCCCAACGGCAATTTGGCCAATATCTTCGGCATTAAAATTGGGTTTAACTGGCGGATTATTCTGCATCAAACTGATATCGAGTGATGTGGTGATATATCTTACCTGGCGTTACCCATACATCGCCGGGTAAGTCAGGTTGATTAGGTGAGTCGGGTAGCATTTGCGGTTCAATGCACACCGCTTGATAGTCGTTTAATACTCGCTGCTTTTTACCTACTGTGCCTTGCAAAAAGTTTGCGCCATAAACCTGTACCCCAGGCTGATTAGTATAAACAGTCATACTGCGGCCGCTATTGGGACTGGCTAAACAGCCAAATCGTTGTAAGTCTGCACCTGGATTATCTAACACATAACAATGGTCGAAACCCTTGGTGGCAGCTAACGCAGGTCGCTCGGTTTGCACCGACATAGGCGTGGGTTTTGCCATGTCTACATCGCTACCCGCGGTAGGTTGCATTGAGGTAGGTATGCCAACATCATTCATTGTGAGGTACTTTGTGGCATCCACCTGCAAGGTATGCTGCTCATTGGTGTCGCTGCGATTACCGTCTAAATTAAAGTAGCTGTGTTGGGTTAAACTAATAGGACAGGCTTTATCGGTACTGGCCAGCATTTCAACGTACAAGTTATTACCCACTAAACGGTAATCGAGTTGCACAGTACAATTGCCCGGAAATCCCATGTCGCCGTCTGGACTTGTTAAAGTTAAGCGTACACCATCACTTAAGGTGCCAAGCTGCCACAACTTTCGATTAAAGCCTTCAACACCACCGTGCAAACAATTGCTCGCTTGGTTAACGCTAAGCTGATATTCATGACCATTATAGTGGGTTTTACCATTGGCAATACGATTGCTATAACGTCCTGCTATCGCCCCTAAATGAGCTTGTTGAGCAAGATAATCTTCGACACTGTCGCAGCCTAAAACGATATTTTTGCGTTCATCGTTGCGATCTGGAGTCCATAATGATCGAATGATGCCGCCTAAACTTAATACTTCAAGTGCGATGATGCCATTATCAATTCTAACCCGTTCAATCTCACCACCACGGGGATCTTGCCAAGGTTCCAGCACACTAAAACGTACCATTTATGCCTCTCTAATCTGTTAATTATTAGCCGATGCGTCCTGCACCGCCACTTGCTGAACATAAGTATATTGTTGCTTCGATACCGGTTTTCTTAAAATATTGGTTCTCAACAAGGCTAATCACCTCATCGGTGAGGTCATGATTGACCAACGCCAATACGCAACCATCGCTCATACGCACACCGCCTTGTTCGCCTATTAATGTAGCAATCATGCTCACTAAAGTGTCAATGTCGGTTGTGATAATGTCGAAGTCATCGCGCATAGATGCTTGAGACTGCGCCATTAACTGACTAAAACGGGGAATATTGTTCTGCTGCAAAGCTCTGGCAGCATTACTGGTGCGCTGATTTTCGGTGATGATATGACGCGCTCGACGAAATTGGACATCGCTGAGTAAATCTTTATCTGCTGTGAGTAAGCTTAATGATAAATCACGCAGAGAATCGAGACCCAGTAACTTAGTTATTTGATTACACTCTTGTTTGCGTTGCTCAAATTGCAGTGTAAAGCCATGACGGTCTTGTTTTAGGTCGATTACGATTAAGCTGAGTTCTTCGGGCAATAACACCGATTCACTTTCTAATTCTAAGCAATCAATCAATAAAGCATGGTCTGGTTCTGCCATTGCGCTAATGATTTGGTCCATCATGCCGCAATCTAACAGCATAAATTGGCTTTCGCCACGCTGAGCCAATTGGGCAATAGCGATAGGAGATAAGTTTAATTGGCTGGCATAACTGATAGCAGTGCCAAAAGCAATTTCAAGCGCTGCCGACGATGATAAACCGGCTCCCAATGGCACGTCACCCACAATGGCTAAATCTAAGCCCTTTGCTCGTAAACCCGATTGGTTCATGGCGGCTGTAACGCCTTTTAAGTAGTGACTCCAATCATCGCCTGCAGCAACCGGGCCTTCCTCACCAAAGTGCCATTGCTTAATTTCCCCTGGGAAAGCCGTTGTCACAGCGCGAAATAAATTATCATCACGATGCTTTACAGCAATAACAGTGTGGAAATTAATAGCGGCAGGTAATGCGAGACCTTCGTTATAGTCGGTATGTTCGCCCATAATATTAACTCGCCCGGGCGCTTGGTATAAATCATCTGGCTTGGTGCCAAATGTTCGAACAAATAATTTAGTAGCGCGTTGAGCAGGGTTTGACATACTTCAAAAAATCCAACAAAGGGAGACATGAAAAGACTTGGTTAGTTGAGTTATAGCATGACTCTACCGTGTCTGTAACTGAGATTTTTTTATCCGAAGCAAAATTGAAAATACGCTGTAGTAAACAAAAACGCCTAGAGAGTTAACTAGGCGTTTGCAATGGGTGATTAGTTTTATGATGGCGACTCAGATGTGGTTTCGTTTGTCGCTGGCTGAGTTGGCTGATCATTATTAGCCACCACTGAACCGGCTACCAGTTCTGGCGGTGAATCGAGCAGCTCTTTAATCACATGGTCAACAAAACCGGCACCTGCAGCTTCATACAAGTTGTACACAGTATGAACACCAGACTCTTTTAATGACACGGTATCTTCAGTGTATTGAACAATGGCGCTGATTTTCCCCTCGTAGTTAATTTTTTGCAGTTGTTGCACCGCAAATAAATTACCTACGTGATGCGGCATTGCCAGTAAGACCAACTCTAAATTTGGTGCCCGTTCTAGCTTTTCCCAAAAGTCAGTATCACCAGCGTCACCTTGCACTACGTTACGGCCTTGGCTACAGTGAAAATCGACTAACTCTTGTTTATGTTCAATCCCTAAAATTTCACCGGTATATTTTGAACGCAGCTCATCATAAGCACCGGAACCAATTCGTCCCATACCTAAAATTAAAAAGCGTGGATTACCAATGCGAATTTGACGATCTTCAGGGTGTAAAGGGTGACGTTCTAGCTTTACCAGCCTAGCTTGATAACGCAAATAAATTTTTGCGACGCTGTTATTTAATGGCGCGGCAAATAAGAAACTTATGCTTAATGCGACCGCGATAATGATAAGCCATTCAGGTGGTAACCAACCTTTATGTGCCGCAACCGCAGCGACAATTAAACCAAACTCACTGTAGTTACCCAAGTTAAACGAGGCGAGCAGCGAGGTTCGCGACCGCAGCTTAAAGCGAGTTAACAAGTAGACAAACATCAAAATCTTAACTGGGACCAACACCACTAAAATAGTGGCTAAGCCGATATCGGCTAATGTCGGTAATCCGTTCAAACCAATGGTTAAGAAAAATGCGACTAAGAATAATTCTTTAAAGAAATAAATCGATTTGGCTAATTCGGAAGATTTAGCATGCCCCGCTAATAAAATACCCACAATCAATGCGCCTAAATCGGGTTTCAAACCGACGGCTTCAAATAACCATGCCCCCACCACCAATGCCATAACAAGGCCAAATAAAACCAGCATTTCACCGTGACCGACGCGATCAAATATTTTATAAATTAGTGGTCTTGCAAGCGGCAGTAATAGCAATGCGAATGCCCAAACAGATGGAATGTTACCTTTAGATATGGTTAAAAATATCACCGCGAAGATGTCTTGCATAATCAAGATACCAATCGCTACTCGGCCATAAAGTGACTGCATATCACCGCTGTCTTCGAGTACTTTTACCGCAAATACGGTACTGGAAAAACTCAATGCAAAGGAAATGAGCATTAGCTGATTGAAGCTAAATCCGTCGAGTTGCTCTATGCCTAAAAAGCCCAATAGCTTAAGCACTGGCACAAAAAATAGAATTGAACCAATTAAATGTAAGCTTGAACCCGCCCATACTTCGGCTTTAAACAGGCTCTTCAGGTCAAGTTTAAGACCAATGGAAAACAGCAGTAAGGTGACACCTAGGTCAGCAAGCTGCTGCAAAATAGGTAAGCTAGTGTCTTTAATGCCTAAGGTGAACAATACAAAACCAGCAGCAAGATAACCAATCAATGGAGGTAAACCGACCCGACTCACAAGCATGCCGCAAAGTAGGGTGATAATCAGAATAGCGGGTTCCATAAAA
>NZ_JACJFI010000130.1 GCF_014164505.1 Shewanella sp. SG41-4
CAATCAACACTAGGTACTATGGCTGTAATAGTTAATTAACATTTTTATGAGAGGTTATATGCATAATATAAATAAAGCTGATTTAATTCAGTTGTTTAATTTTCCTCGGCAACGAATTTTACAATCAATGGAAGTTACCCATTGTCCCCATGCAGTGTTTTTTAATCAAAGTGATGAGCAATGCATAACCTGTCATCAGGGGGAGGAGTGTTTGTGGATTAATCATAACGATGAAATGGTTGCGCTTGAGATGAAGTCGGTTGACCAATTAAAGCAACAATTATTAATCGCGGTCGATTACATCGACTCAAATTTAAGCCCGCATCATATGTCGCGTAGAAAGTGCCAATGTGAAAACTGTCGTTGGTTAAGGCAAGTACAAATAACTCTAGACGGTAAAGCCTAGTAAGTTGAATGCCAAATTATCAAGGGAGGTTGCATCCATTTTTTTTAGTCTTTAAAGTAGCCTGCATCTCATTAGCAACTTGACTGAAGAATAGCATCATGGAACCCAGCTTTTGGCATGAAAAATGGCAGTTACAACAAATTGGTTTTCACCAAAACCAAGTGAACCCTTTTTTAGTAAAATATTGGTCGCATATTGGTTTGAATGAAAACACTGAGGTATTCGTTCCTCTATGTGGTAAATCGTTGGATATGTTTTATTTGGCCGAGCAGCGTCATACTGTGCTGGGATGTGAACTCAATACCCTCGCGGTTGAACAATTTTTTAAGGACAATGATCTTACTTATCAAGTCACTCATACCGACGAACATGTGGTATTTTCTGCCGATCAAGTGACCTTATATCAAGGTGATATTTTTACTCTCCCCAAAAGTGCAACCGCGTCGATTAGTGGTTTTTACGATCGTGCTGCCCTCATTGCGTGGCCAGAAGAAATGCGCCAACTGTATGTAAAAGCTCTCGCTGCACTTATACCGGCCAATGTAAGTGGTTTATTAATCACTCTTGATTACCTACAAGAAACGCTAAAAGGGCCGCCATTTGCAGTTAGCCCAGATTGGGTTAAAAGCTATTTAACACCGTATTTTAACGTCGAATTATTAGAGTGTGTTGATGTGCTGGCAGACAATCCGAGATTTATGAATAAACATGTGCCTTGGCTTAATGAAGCTGTTTATAAGTTGACTCGAAAACCATAAAGCGACGCTAAAACCTACCGATAACATCTGTAGGTTTTTTTTATAACGCGTAACCGCTTTTCAAGGGCTTTAGTGAGATTCTCTGAGGGTTATTAAAGGTCTTAAATCGACTTCACCGTCGGCGTAAATCGCTGCAATATCATCTTGTTGACTTATGACTGCCACTGGCCCTTTAAGCATATGACGAACAAACAATAATCGATAACCATAACGATGTAAGTCATAAAGTGCGAGTTTTTGGTCTGCTGTGGTTAAATTCCAATGCTCATCGTGATGAATTACATCTTTGTCACGTCGATCGTTTATTTGGTACGCAACTTGAGTCATAACCTTTTTACCTAAGTCTGTTGAATTGTTTGTTTATTTTTTACAACATTACTATAACAACAATACTTTTGGATGATAGTGTTTTGAACAACTTTTGTATGAAAAAGATCCAAAGTTTTGTTAGCTAACTCACATTTTGATCAATTAGGACACTCGGATGCTTAATTACATTGAACCCGTATTTCGTCCTCCTTCAGAGGGGAAGTCGTTAATTTTGCAGGTTTCCAATGGTTGTAGCTGGAATCAGTGCAGTTTTTCACATGTATACTCAGCCACAAAAACAGTTTAGAGCACAAAAACTCGATAAAATTGAAGATGACATAATGACTGCCGCCGCATCTGGTTATCCATTTAGTCGTGTGTTTTTAGCCGATGGTGATGCAATGACATTACCGTTTAATCGTTTAAAAGCTATTTGCGAATTAATTAATACTCATTTGCCACATGTCACTCGGATCAGCAGTTATTGTTTACCACGTAACCTTATCAATAAAACGGTCGAGCAACTGACACAATTACGTGAAATGAGTTTGTCCATTTTATATATTGGCTGTGAAAGCGGTGATGATGAAGTGCTTGGACGCATTAAAAAAGGTGAATCGTTTGCCTCATCTTTAGCTGCGCTACAGAAGATTAGCCAAGCAGGCATAAAATCATCAGTGATGATTTTAATGGGATTAGGTGGTGTACAGCTCTCTCGTCAACATGCGATAGCCTCAGCTCAATTAATGAATGCGGCTCAGCCCGATTATTTATCAACACTAGTGGTGACATTACCGCTGGGAACTGAGCGCATGGACAGTGTTTTTGACGGTCAGTTTACGTTACCCGATCAAAGCGGTTTATTGACAGAAATGCACACCTTATTGAGTCATCTTGAGTTGGATAAAACCATTTTTCGCTCAGATCATGCTTCGAACTACCTAGTGCTAAAAGGTATTTTAGGCAAAGATAAGTCAGTATTAGTTGGCCAAGTTGAGCAAGCATTACACGGAATGATCCCATTGCGACAAGAATGGCAACGGGGCTTGTAACGACGTTTACAATTAATATTAGCCAGTTTAATTACATCGATGAATTAACTTGTCAGTGTTTTTCTGCTTAGTGACAGCCTTGGCTTTATTGCTCGTCTTCAAAGATACTTTCAATAGGTAGCTTGAATAAACGAGCGGCTTTGAAGGCTAATGGCAAACTAGGATCAAACTTACCGGTTTCGATCGCGTTAACGGTTTGCCGAGATACATCAAGTAAATCTGCTAATTGTGCTTGGGTCAGGCCTTGCTCTGCCCTGAGTACTTTTAGGCGATTTTTCATTGGTACTTCCTATGACCTAAAATAATACCGATTAAATAGGTTAGTCCCATAATGATCACCAAATGAGAAATTTCAGCGTGACCTGCTATTAAGTTTGTTGTGTCCAAATTTGAGTAGCTCAAGCCAACAATTAACCCCACTCCCAGACTGAGTCCCATCGCATTTAATTGAATTTTTTGCTGCAATTCATCTAAGCCAAGCAATTGGCGTTTATTGGCTAAAATCATCCCGATACCCATCATAAAATTAATGCTAATGGCCATTATAGTGATTAAATCTTGCTGCCAAATAAATTGTGGACCAAAGTTAGCGACGGCCATACTTATCACCCACGCCAAGGTCCATTTTGCTAAACGAGCGGTATTGTGTTTGTTGGTATTTTTCCAGTCTTGATTGTGTGTTATTGGAGACATAATCAATATTCCCTTGGTCATGTTTAGTTGTCATTATGTCAACTAGGCTTTACTTTAAGTTACAGTAACAGAGGAATGTTTGTCAAGTGAGCTTTACTTTTTGATGTTAAATAAATAGCAGGTTTAACAATAGTAAGATAAATGGCTTAGTAGATGGCCTTGCCCCATCACTTGAGAAATTCAAGATCAGAGCAAGGTGAAGTTGATGAAGGGTCTAAACGGGATTTTAACGTTAGCACTGTAAATACTAGCGTTGTAAGTGAATTTCTTTTACTGGGCAAGGGATGACAATGTTTGCTGCCGAAAGTGACTTAATGATGTTTAAATTGGTTTGGTATTTTTCTTCATAGTAACGTTGTGTTGGTACCCAGTAACGCACGCCAACTTCTATACCTACAGTATTAAATCCATTGATGCCGACTAATGGTTTTTTGTCTTGATAAATTGCCGGTGAAGCGGCGAGTACGCCATTAATTAACTGGATAACCTGATCGGCATCAGCTTGGTAATCAATGTTAATTTTGTTTTCAACCAGTTTATAAGCAAATGAATTATGCAATATTTCGCCGACAATATGCTTATTGGGGATACTGATTTGTTCGCCTTCTTCATTGGTTAACATGGTTTGGCCCAGTTTAATGGTTTCAACCACACCGCTAACACCTTTAATTTCAATGGTATTTCCGACCACAAAAGGGCGGGTGACAATAATGGTAATACCGGCAGCGTAATTAGATAACATTCCTTGTAATGCCAAGCCAGCTCCGAGTGAAGCCGCGCCAATAGCGGCCACCATTGGCGTTACACTAATCCCCAATTTGCCTAAACAGATAACTGCAACCATCACAATAATGATGATTTTAACCAAGTTGGAGGCAAAGTTACTGAGGGTAATATCGATGTTATGTTTTTTCAGTTGAGCCGCGACAACATTGGCCGCTTTGCTTGCTACCCAAAGTCCCAATAAGAAAATAATAATCGCACCAGCAATTTGAAAGCTGTACTCAACAACAAACTCAGTGATGACACTATAGACATTTTGCAGTTGTTGAAGCTCTTGATCTAAACTGGGTTCGTTCATTTTATGTTCCTTATTGAAGCACATTAAGTGGTTATCAAATTGGATGATAACAACTTTTTACTATAAGGTGTAAATCTGAGGTGGCTGTTAATTACCATCAATGTGAAAATATTTTTAACGGCGTTATGGGCATTTTTGTTGTAAATGTCTATACTTTCTAGTTGCTGAAACCAATCAATAACGCAGTGAATTAAGCTGGTAATACGTTGGGTGTTATTGATATTTCTCGAAGAATAAAAAAGTATACTTTTTGCATAAAAATTCGTTGCGTATTGATTAAAAATATCGTTTACTGCGCATGTTTTTACAGATCCGTAATGACACTTTTATCGCCCTACTTACAGGAGGCACTGGCCTAATGAGCCAATTTCAATCGATTGATGTTGCAGATTATTATGACAAGGACACGTTTGACCGCATCGAGGCATTTGCTAAAGATAAGCCAACGCCATTTGTAGTTATTGACACCCAAATCGTTGCGAAACAATACGATGATATGGTTAACAATTTTCCTTTCGCAAATATCTATTATGCAGTTAAGGCAAATCCGGCCAAAGAAATTTTAACCTTGTTACGAGACAAAGGTTCGAACTTTGATATTGCATCTATTTACGAACTTGAAATGGTCACGTCGATAGGTGTTTCTGCTGACCGTATTAGCTACGGTAACACCATTAAAAAACGTGTCGATGTACGATCATTCTTTGAACAAGGCGTACGTATGTTTGCTTCAGATTCTGAAGCCGATTTACGAATGATTGCTGAAGAAGCACCTGGTTCAAAAGTGTACTTGCGTATTTTAACTGAAGGCACACACACGGCCGACTGGCCTTTGTCACGTAAGTTTGGTTGCCAAAATGAAATGGCGTACGACTTATTAGTATTGGCAAAAGAGTTAGGCTTACAACCGCATGGCATTTCTTTCCATGTAGGTTCGCAACAACGTGATATCGGTGCGTGGGATTCTGCCATCGGTAAAGTGAAAAGCATTTACGACCGTTTAAAAGAAGAACACGGCATTGTGCTGAAGATGATCAATTTAGGGGGTGGTTTTCCTGCCAACTATATGGATAAAACGAATGAGCTAGGTGTTTATGCTCAGCAGATTAAGCATTTCCTAGAAGAAGATTTCGGTGACGAATTACCAGAGATTATTCTAGAGCCTGGTCGTTCATTGCTTTCAAATGCCGGGGTGTTGGTTTCTGAAGTAGTATTGATTTCGCGTAAATCACACACTGCATTAGAGCGCTGGGTATTTACTGATGTGGGTAAGTTCTCTGGTTTAATTGAAACCATGGACGAAGCAATTAAATTCCCAATCTATACTGAGCGTAAAGGTGAGTTAGATAAGTGTGTTATTGCTGGCCCAACCTGTGACAGTGCCGATATTATGTATGAGCACTATAGCTATGGTTTACCGGTTGATTTAGCCATTGGTGACCGTCTGTACTGGTTAACCGCTGGTGCTTACACTACGACTTATTCAGCAGTTAGTTTTAACGGCTTCCCACCACTTAAAGATTATTACCTTTAATTGATTGTGTAGCTTGACGACATCATAAAGGACGCACTAGCGTCCTTTATTTTTATGTGTCGCTAAGCGTCCGCTTGATGGCTTTTTAAAATTTCCAATATTTGTTCTTTAAGATGTAATCTCGTGCTTTTCATTAGTTTTAATTCGCTAGTTACATCACTGCTACTGCGCTTTTCTAGTGCGGTTATTTGCTCATCGAGTTCATTGTGTTCATTAAATTTTTTGATAAAGTGCTTATCAGTGGCTTTAAGTTTAGTTATCAAATCTCGGTACTCTGGAAACATAAGTTACTCCTTGTAAGTTGTGTCAGTAGATTTAGGGCTCATTTCACTTTGCATTAACAAGATGTTATTCCAATAACAATGATGCTTACTTCAGCACCAAATACAGTTTGAAAAATGAGATGTGTTGAATCTAATACTGATTAACTTTATGCTCATTGGTTACGCTTACCTTCAGCCTAAAACCATTTTTGCGAGGTTAACTTGATGTAAATCACGTTAATGATTGTTAGGCGAGATAAGATATTTGTTGTTTTATCGACCTTTAACTATGCTGAAATCAGTGTATTTGGTGGGTTTTGGACATATGTTAGTAATAATTTAACGAAAGAATATTAACTATTATGAATTTATATGTGATCAAGTTAACCTTATCCGCCTAAAGACTAGGTTAAAGTCTGGGTTATAAGAATTTAATATTCAAAACTGAAAGGGGTTTTCACAATGTCCGATGTATTTCACTTAGGATTAACTAAAAAAATGTTAGATGGCGCTACCTTAGCAATCGTTCCTGGTGATCCAGAGCGTGTTAAGCGTATTGCTGAGCTAATGGACAACGCAACGTTCTTAGCGAGCCATCGTGAATACACAAGCTACTTAGCTTATGTCGATGGCAAAGCCGTGGTTGTTTGTTCAACCGGTATCGGTGGACCATCAACTTCTATTGCGGTTGAAGAATTAGCACAATTAGGTGTGAGAACTTTCTTACGCGTAGGTACAACTGGCGCAATCCAACCGCACGTAAACGTGGGTGATGTGATTGTGACTCAAGCTTCTGTGCGTTTAGATGGCGCAAGCTTACACTTTGCACCGCTTGAGTTCCCAGCAGCAGCAGACTTTGAATGTACCACTGCTATGGTTGCAGCTTGTCGTGACGCTGGTTTAGAGCCGCACATTGGTATTACTGCTTCTTCTGACACTTTCTATCCAGGTCAAGAGCGTTACGATACTGTTTCTGGTCGCATTACTCAGCGTTATGTTGGCTCTATGAAAGAGTGGCAGTCAATGGGTGTGCTGAACTATGAAATGGAATCAGCTACGCTATTTACAATGTGTGCAACTCAAGGTTGGCGTGCAGCATGTGTTGCCGGTGTTATTGTAAACCGCACACAGCAAGAGATCCCTGATGAAGCGACAATGAAGAAGACTGAAGTAAGTGCAGTGTCTATTGTTGTAGCAGCAGCGAAAAAATTGTTAGATTAAGCTAACGTTTTAACCATCACGTCAAAACAAGATATTGTGTAAAAACAGATTGTGTTAAGGCTGATGGTGTTAAAACTGATTGCGCAAAACAAATTGTCTCAAAACAATTAGTGTTGAAATGTAATCATTAAAAAAGGTGCCTAGGCACCTTTTTTGTTATCTAATTTATATCAATAGCGGTATAAATTAGAAATGGTACTGCGCAATAATTGAATAGGTATTTTGGTCGATACCCGCAACACCGTATTTACTTTGCCAGTAATCATATTCAAAACCCACTAACAGTTTGTTTTGTTTGTGATCACCAAACAATGTTTTACCTAAGTCATACTTTATTTGTGGATTGATGTGCAGGTTTTCGTCGTAGCCGTTGTTGTCGGCAGAGAATACCCAATCAATAAAACCATCAAAAATAATATTGGCATTGCCCACTGGCATGTCGATTCTAAATACTGGCGTAAATTGCCAACCATCACTGATATTACCACTGCTTATTGCATCACGACGGTAAGTGTTCAGTTGTAAGTAGCTAAAAAATGGCACGTCAAGGTCCACACCAATACCATAAAGCATGCTGTTAACTGGGCCTTCGCCTTCTTCGTAAGTTAACGCTAAAGAGACATCTTTTATCGCACCAAAGCTCACTGGTTGGCCCAATATTTTGCTAGCACTAAAGCGGGGAGATATTTCGCCATAAGTCGTGCTATCAACACCGTTATTATTACCATTGAAATTAATAAAGTCCTGGAATGCAAACCAATCACCATACTTCCAACCACCGGCTGTTTCTAAGGTGATGGTAGTTTGTCTTTCTGATGGTGCTAAGTCATAGTTTTCGCCATGCAAGACAGTTGCGCTAACATCCCACCATTGGACTATATCGTCAGCAAAAACATTTTGTGAGAGTACAAGTGTGGCTAAAAGGCAGATTTTTTTCATTTTTCTTCCGGTTAGTAAAATGATCAGATACGTCAATTTTGACAGTTTAAAGGTAAGTTTATAGCGATCGAGGCTAAATCTGTGACCTATTATTCCCAATCGTGCACAATGGGGCGCAATATATTCAATATTTTGAAAGAGCACAATTAAAACCGACTAGAATGTACAGATTTCATTGTTTTCATCATCAATATAATCTTATGGCAGGTATTAACACTGCTAGTGTGATGCAACACATAAAGTGTTTGATTGGCGCTGTTATCTCATTTTAACGAATATCACTATGGTGATAAATAAGACGTCACTTTGCAGCAATATAGGTTTTGATAGGAATACTCATTATTAGCGATACACATTCTTGCGGTAATGGTAAGTTGATGAATTAGTTTGTCCCGTTTACTGTTCGTAACAACGCTTTGACATAATATGTCGCAATAATAAATAAAGCTGTTATAGTGAATTTACGGACATTCTCATTTATGGGGGAGAATATGGAGCTTTCAAATCCGATTGCAGTCTGGCTAGTGCTTGGGCTGTTATTGATGATCTCGGAGATTATCATTCCGGGTGGTATCGTTATTTTATTAGGTGCGGCTTGCGTTATTGTCGCATCAGCACAAGCTGTTGGCATTATTGATGGCTTGGTACAAAGTCTGACATTATGGTTTATGGCTTCAATGGTGTTATTACTGAGTTTTCGTCATGTGACCCAGCGTTTAGTGGGCGGCGATTCTCATGTCGACAATACTGATGAAGAGGCGGATCTCTATAATCAAGTCGCTATCGTTAAACAAGCCATTGGCCCTGGTCAAAAAACCGGTCGAATTAGCTGTTTGGGTACTGATTGGACTGCTTTAGGTGATGGTACTGTGATAAAAAAAGGCACCAAAGTCAGGATCATTTGTCGGGATAATATAGCTTTTGTTGTTGAACCGATTATTGATTCTGTATAGCGATTTAGTTGATAAGCTTTTGTTGCCGTGAGTTGTTACTGTGAGTTGAGGTTATCGAGTACTTAAGTGTCATAAATTCAGTTTATTAAGATATGAATATTGTGTCGTAATTGTAGTTTCGCAATTATTGTTTTGTAAATATTGTGTCGAAGTCGTCGTGTTGCGATTGTCGTTAAGTGTTATCTAGGAAAGTCAGATTAAAAGGGAGTAGATATGTTTGTGTTAACAATCGTTTTTTTATTTGTAATGTTTATTTTGTTCAAACTCATGTTAATTGTGCCAATGCGTGAAGTGCATGTTATTGAGCGTTTGGGTAAGTTTCGTACCGTGCTCCAGCCAGGGTTTCATTTTCTTGTCCCTTTTGTCGATCGGGTTGCTTATCGCCACGACACTCGTGAAGAAGTATTAGATGTGCCACCGCAAAGCTGTATTTCAAAAGATAACACCCAATTGGAAGTTGACGGTTTAGTTTACCTTAAGGTGATGGACGGCAAGCTTGCCAGCTATGGTATTGAAAATTATCGCCGTGCAGCGGTTAACTTAGCGCAAACAACCATGCGTTCTGAAATTGGTAAGCTAACTTTGTCGCAAACGTTTTCTGAGCGTGACAGTTTGAATGAATCCATTGTGCGTGAAATTGATAAAGCCTCAGATCCTTGGGGGATCAAAGTATTACGTTATGAGATTAAAAATATCTCGCCTTCAATGAAGGTTATTCACACCCTTGAAAAACAAATGGAAGCAGAACGCCGTAAGCGTGCTGAAATCACGTTAGCGAATGCTGAAAAAGCTGCAATGATCAATATGTCGCAAGGTGAACGTCAAGAAGCGATTAATTTATCTGAAGGTCAAAAACAAAAGCGTATTAACGAGGCTTTAGGTACAGGGCAAGAAATTTCCATTATTGCTAACGCGAAAGCTGAAGGCATGGAAATGATCTGCAAAGCATTAACAGTGAATGGCGGCAATGACGCTATGAACATGTTACTTAAAGAACAATTTATTGGCCAAGTGGGCAAAATTTTATCTGAAGCTCAAGTTTCTGTTGTGCCAGCGGAAATGGCCAAGCTAGAAGGCTTTTTTGAAGGTATGGAGCAAGTGACTCATGCCGTATCAAACTCATCAGCAAAAGGAGCACGCTAATGTTGATTAACGGAATTGATACTGATTTGATTGTGATGGCTATCTGGGGCGTTATTTTTGCCATTTTTGTACTGAAATTATTCCAGTCTATTTGTCTTGTACCGACCAAGTCGGCTTACATTGTTGAACGTTTAGGTAAGTATCACAGCACCTTAGATGCAGGCTTCCATGCACTGATCCCCTTCCTTGATAAAGTGGCTTATATCCACGACTTAAAAGAAGAAACTATTGATGTACCGCCACAAGAATGTTTCTCCAGTGATGAAGTTAATGTTGAAGTGGATGGGGTGATTTATATTTCGGTTACCGATCCCGTTAAAGCCAGTTATGGTATTACCGATTACCGTTATGCTGCTATTCAACTCGCTCAAACTACGACACGTTCTGTGATTGGTACCTTAGATTTAGATCGTACTTTTGAAGAGCGTGATGTGATATCAGCCAAAGTGGTTGAAGTTCTCGATGAAGCTGGTTCTATGTGGGGCATTCGAGTGCATCGTTACGAGATTAAAAATATTACCCCACCAGAAACAGTTAAAAACGCCATGGAAATGCAGGTGAATGCCGAGCGTGAACGTCGGGCGTTACTAGCAAAAAGTGAAGGTGACAAGCAGAGCAAAATTAATCGCTCAGAAGGTGTGATGGCAGAAACCATTAACCGCTCTGAAGGTGAAATGCAGCGCCGCATTAATGAGGCCGAAGGTAAAGCTCAAGAAATTCTCACTTTAGCTAAAGCAACTGCTGAGTCGATAGAACGATTAGCGGTAGTTATTTCATCTGAAGGTGGTCAAAGTGCATTGCGTATGCAACTTGGTGAGCAATATATGAAGCAGTTAGATGGTTTGAGTAAACCTGATAGCCGTATTGTGTTACCGGGTAATCTAGTTAATTTTGAATACTGGATGCAAAGTATTGGCTTAAAAGACGATAAAAAATAATCGTTAATACTGCTATGTCACGCCACCATGTGACGAACATTACATAAAAAAGGTTAGCGATTTCGCTAACCTTTTTTAATGTTTTTACCGCTGCTGTCTGTTTTAATTATGCTTTTACCGCTTTTACCGCTTTTGCC
>NZ_JACJFI010000131.1 GCF_014164505.1 Shewanella sp. SG41-4
GGCGCTTAATAATGTGCAGCGATATTACCGATTAACATGGCAAAAGCCAGATAAAATTGTAGTTGGCCAAATATGGCAATTTACTGCAAAGGTTAAAGGGATCTCAAGCATCCAAAACCAAGGTGGTTTTAACCAACAAAAGTACTTTATTAGCCAACACATTGTCGCTAAAGGTCGTGTTAAGCAAGCTGAATTGCTTAGTCACAACGGGTCTATGCGCCAACAGATCATGGAAACATTACCGCCAATATTAGTAACGTTTTCTCAGGGCGATATTTTACAAGCTTTGATTTTTGGTGATAAAAGTGCGTTAACCTCCCAACGTTGGCAGCAGCTGCGGCAGACGGGGGCAGGGCATTTAGTCGCGATTTCAGGTTTACATCTTGCGGTGGTTTTTGGTTTATTCTATGGCATGTTGATTGGGGTAAGTCGTTATGCTTTTTCTTGGCAGCATTTAGGTAAAATCCAACTCGCGATGTTATTTGCTGCCGTGTTTACCTTAGGTTACGGCTACTTATCTGGTTTTGCGATTGCCACTCAGCGCGCATTATTGATGATGTTTTTATTGTTGATATTCAGTTTTATTAAACAGTTTAGTCATCATTGGGATCGACTAGTATATGCGTTATTTTTTGTATTGTTAATTGATCCCTTTGCATCTCTTGGTGCTGGTTTGTGGTTATCTTTTGGTGCGTTGGTGATTATTTTATTGTCGGTGAAATCTGACTCGGTCGATCAACCATCAAGCTTAGGCGCTGCTGATGTTATTTATAGCATCGATGTTCATGAGCGCACTTTGACGGATAAATGTATCCAAAAGGCTACAGATCTGAAGGATAAAGTATTACATGGACTGCGTTTGTTGTGGTCTATTCAATGGCGTTTAGCGCTGTTGCTCGGCATTTTACAAGGGATATTATTTGGTGGCATTGCACCTCATAGTATTTGGTTGAATATGCTGTTTGTTCCTTGGTTTAGCTTGGTAGTGATCCCATTAACCTTGCTGAGTTTTTGCATTTGGTTAATGGTGCTGTGTATTTTTTTGTTGTTAGGCATTGATATTGCTTCATTGCAAAGTGTTAGCTCGATGATATTTCAGTGGGCTAATTTAAGTTTGGAGCCGTTTGCGTGGCTATTACAGTTGAGCGATCATTTACCGTTCAAACAACTTGTGTTAACTGAACAAGAGTTAGCGGGGGGCGTATTTTTTATTCTGGCACTGACAATGTTGATGTTACGCGGTTATTTACCCCGTCAGCGCAAATGGGTTTATAGCGTTGTAGTGGCTGTGCTTATGTTGCCAATAATTATGAGCAAATTAGTGACTCATGAAATATTGTCTTCGCCATCGTCGTCATTAGGTTCGACATCATGGCAACTTCATGTCATTGATGTGGCTCAAGGAATGGCTGTGGTTTTACAGCAAGGGCAACATGGGATTATTTACGACACTGGCGCTGCTTATGGCGAGTTCAGTTATGCTCAGCGTGCGATATTGCCTTTGTTGGCGAGCAAAGGTATTCGTTATATTGATTATATTGTCGTCAGTCATGATGATAATGATCATGCTGGTGGATTAAATGTGTTAGTTGAGCAATTTCCGCAGGCAACATTAATTGCTGATTTTTTACCTTCAGATTCGGCTTTGATAGAATCACCACGTGCCGCGCAAACTTGTGAAGGTGAATTACCCTGGCGCGGCATACAACTGAATTTTATCCCAAATCTGTTAAGCGCCAATAGTAATGATAATAACAGTTCCTGCGTAGTTAAATTATTTGATGGTCAGTCTTCGGTATTGTTAACTGGAGACATTGAATCTCAACGAGAACAGGCGCTACTCGCAGTTAATGCAGATATTCAAGCCGATATTTTGTTAGTTCCACACCACGGTAGTCGAACTTCATCAACCCCAGCTTTTATCGATAGTGTTAATCCCAAATTAGCCATTTTCACTGCCGGTTTCTCTAATCAATATGGTTTTCCTAAACCGGATATTGTGGCGAGATATCAGCAGCAAGGCAGTAAAATAATACAAACTGGCCATGTCGGCCAAATTAGCATCAATTTTACTGATAAAGACTACAAAGTAACCTCTTATCGCCAGCAAATTGCCCCATTTTGGTATAACAGTTTGTTTAGATTTGGTGAGTCACTTAAAGCAGAGTAGAATGTTATTTATGTTTGCTAGTTAAGTATTGGATTCAATGTCAGCATCACCTAAAAATGAAATGTGGGTCGTTTTCAAACGTTTGATGGCCTATGTCGTACCGATGAAAGCTATGTTTGTTATGGCTGTTCTAGGTCTTATTACTTATGGCGCTGTCGATGCAGCGTTTATCGCATTTATTAAGCCGTTTATTGATGAAGGCTTCAGTCAAACGCCAGCGATAGTCGCCGGTGTGGACTTACCAACGCACGGTGGCTTTAACGCCAATAAAGACATTATGTTAATGGCCCCAATAGCGGTTATTCTAATGTTTAGCCTACGTGGTGTGGCTAACTTTGTGTCGACCTATTGTGTATCTTATATGAGTGCTCAGCTCATTATGGATATGCGTCAACAAGTGTTTGAGCATTACCTACGTTTACCAGTGAGTTATATTGACCGCGAAAATAGCGGTAATTTGATTTCACGCGTCACGTTTGATACCGAACAAATTGCTCGTGCATCAGGCAGTGCATTAATTTCAATCGTCAGAGACAGCATGACGGCCATCGGTATGTTAGGCATTATGTTCTACTATTCGTGGAAATTGTCGTTATGTATATTGGTGATAGGCCCAATTATGGGCGTGGTTATAAGTGTTGTCAGTAAGCGTTTTCGTAAGGTTTCTAAGCAAATTCAATCAGCAATGGGCGGTGTGACCGCAACCACAGAGCAGATGATTAAAGGCCATAAAAACGTATTAGTGTTTGGCGGACAAAAAACTGAGGTTGAACGCTTTTTTCAAGTAAATGATCGTAACCGTTACCAAAATATGAAGCTTGCCGTTGCGCAGTCAATTAGCCAGCCACTTATTATGGTCATTGGTTCATTTGCGTTGGCATTTGTGTTGTATGCCGCCACTTGGGATAGCATGAAAACGGATTTAACGGCCGGAACGTTTGCAGCAATTTTGGGTGCAATGTTAGCCATGTTACAACCGATTAAAAACTTAACCCGTGTTAATGCAGAGTTTCAGCGTGGTATTGCGGCTTGTACCACGGTATTTGAACTATTAGACACTCCGCCAGAACCCGATAATGGTGCATTTACTACTGATAGAGTTGAAGGTAAGTTGACCTTTGAAAATGTAACATTTGCTTATCCAGGGCATGAGAAATCTGCCTTAAATGGAATTGATTTTGAAGTTAAGCCAGGTAAAACGGTTGCATTAGTAGGGCGTTCAGGCTCTGGTAAATCGACCATTGCCAGTTTAATAACCCGCTTTTACGGTGATTTATCGACAGGTGATATCCGCCTTGATGACACCAGTATTTATGATTACCAACTAAAATCACTGCGTAATCAAGTGGCTCTAGTGTCGCAACAAGTCACTTTGTTTAATGACACCATAGCCAATAATATTGCTTATGCCTACCCAGGTGAAGTGACTCGCGATCAGATAATACGTGCCGCTGAATTAGCCTATGCAATGGAATTTATTGATACTTTACCTGAAGGCCTTGACACCCAAGTCGGTGAAAATGGTGTGTTGCTTTCGGGCGGCCAGCGCCAACGTATTGCAATTGCCCGTGCCATGTTACGTGATGCGCCAGTGTTAATTTTAGATGAAGCAACATCAGCATTGGATACAGAGTCGGAAAAAGCGATTCAAAAAGGCCTCGACAATCTTCGTCATAATCGTACTTCTATTGTGATAGCACATCGCTTGTCAACCATAGAAAGTGCGGATGAAATTTTGGTTATTGACCAAGGGAAAATTGTTGAACGCGGTAACCACAATGAGTTAATTGCCCAAGCAGGTATTTACGCTAACCTTTACCAGATGCAGTTTAGCCAATAATGATCAGGTGGTTGTGATGCAACAGCTTATTCATCGCATTTGGTACCAAGGTCATCAGGCTAAGTGGTTATTACTGCCGTTAGCTGGGTTATTTTGGTTAATATCTTATATTCGGCGGGTACTGTTTAGTTGTGGACTTAAACAAGCACAAGTATTACCAGTTCCTGTAATCGTGGTAGGTAATATCACCGCAGGAGGCAGTGGTAAAACCCCAACAGTGATTTATTTAATTGAACTGTTACGCCAACACGGTTACAAACCAGGTGTAATAAGCCGAGGTTACGGGGTTAATATCAATGGTGTTGTTGCTGTTAATCCTAATGCAAAAGCCTGTGATGTAGGGGATGAGCCTGCAATGATAGTCGCTCGCACTCAAGTCCCTATGGTTGTCGGCGCCAAGAGAGTTAGCGTTGCACAAACATTATTAGCAGACTTTGATGTTGATGTGATTATTAGTGATGATGGCTTACAGCATTATGCATTAGGCCGCGATATCGAAATTGCTTTAGTTGATGGTGAGCGACGTTATGGTAATCATTGTTTGCTACCTGCAGGTCCTTTACGTGAAGGTTTGTGGCGTTTAAATTCTGTTGATTTTGTGATAAATAATGGCGGGCCAGCTCATAATGGTGAGGTGTTGATGACACTCGAGCCAGCGCCGCTTTGTCAGGTTGACAGTAGCCGACACGATCAGTTTAATATGCAACATAATGTCGTTGCGATGGCGGGTATTGGTAACCCGCAACGTTTTTTTAATAGTATTAGCCAGTTAGGCTATAAAGTAGTACAAACAGTTGAGTTTGCAGACCACCAAGCATTTGATCAAAAGCAATTAAGTGAGTTATCCGCACAACATTCATTATTAATGACTGAAAAAGATGCGGTTAAATGTCGCGATTTTGCACAATCAAACTGGTGGTATTTACCTGTAAATGCGAAGCTTAACTCAGAATTTGATCACGCATTGTTGAGCCAATTACAGCAAGTGGCTCAAACTAAAAAAGGATTGTCTCATGGCATTTGATAAAAAATTACTCGAAATTGTTGCCTGCCCAGTATGTAAAGGCAAGCTAGATTACGACAAAGAGTCGCAACAACTGATCTGCAAGTTTGATAAATTAGCGTACCCTATTACCGAAGGTATTCCTGTATTGTTAGAAAATCGTGCTACAGCGTTAGTGACTGAATAACGGTTCGATAATGTGAAAAATGATTGAATGATTAAGCGCCCAAAAGGGCGCTTTTTTTGTCTAAAAAAAGTCATCATATTGAATAAAAACATTATTTCTTCTCGACTATCAATATTTTCCTAGTTGATCCGTTCATCTAACTATTTATTTATCGTGGCCATTTATGGTGTTTATTGCGTGTTTTAGCTGATGATGAATTGATCAGCTATTCATGCTGACTAACATTAATGGTAATGAAATGTATCTTTTGTGTTTTTAGTTTGTGTACAAGGTATGCATGAAGTTTTTATATAAGGCTAATATTGTTGGAAAAGTGCGAAAAACCATTGGTTTTATTGAGTTCTATAAACGCGAGGAAGATAATTTAGTCATCAGTAATGGTGAGTCGATGACTAGGTTGTTTTATGACTGAGAAAGATGGTTTTCAACAACATGTAGCTAACGTTTATCGCGAGCATCGCGGCCAACGCGTGGTATCTTTTGAATATCAGGGTAAGCGTTATTGGTTGAAACAAGTTGAGCATCTTGCGGGGGCGATGCGTTTATTAAAACAAAACTCGGCGGCTGCATTACATAAAGAAATTGGTGTATTAAATACGTTAAGTCATTTAGGTGCACCAGTGCCTGCTGTGGTCGACTTTGGCGATGGTTACATGGTTGTCGAAGACGTAGGCTATACCATTAATAATATTCTAAACCATGCTAGCCAAACTTTATGGCAACCGATTTTAAATGATGTCAGCATAGCCTTAGCAAAACTACACTGCATGCTGCTTGCCCATGGTCGACCAGCCTTACGTGACATTAGCTGGCAAAAAGGTGAGGTTAGATTTATTGATTTTGAAGCGAATCAACAGCATATGTCAATTACCTCACAACAAGTTCGCGATTTATTGGTGTTTATCCATAGTTTATATCGCTACATTGGACCTAATAATAGAGTGATTAACCAAGCAATAGCTTGTTATCGTTTGGCTGGCGGCGAAGCTATATGGCAAAAGGCCAAGCAGTTTTTAGCTTCTTGGCAGTGGTTATATTATTTCGCGAGACCTTTTAGACATACTGGCGGAAAAGATTTGAAGCCGGTGTATTGGGTATTGTGGCATTTCAGGCAAGTGCCTTTAACACCGATATAGCGGATATACTTCTCTTCAAATACGCTGGTATTCAATAAAAAAGCTTGCCTAGAACAACAAGCTTTTGTATGTATGCCGACAGTGATATTGATTGGTATGCGTTAAGGGCTATGCATTTAAGGTTTTGCGGATAAGTCTTGATATAAGGTTTCTATCCACTTATCTGCAGAGATAAATTCCCAAGCCCAATTAGCGTATTTTTCAGGAACACCTTGTTTTTTGATGGTGGCTAAATCATTACCCATTTCAATTTCACCACGCATCCAATTAATACTGTCATCAAGCATGTGTTTGAATTTTAGCAGTTCATTTTTATCGGCTAACGCGCCATGACCCGGTATAACCTTAGTCTTATTATCTAAAAGATCGAGGATGATACTGACATTTTCACGGTAGCCAGTTATCGATCCTCCCGCAGCTAAGTCAATGTATGGGAAGCGGTCTTTAAAGTATAAATCGCCCATGTGAATTATATTCCCTTGCTTCCACATGACGACACTATCACCATCGGTATGTCCAGGACCTAAGTGAATCACTTCTAAGGTATCTTGATTAAAATGAATGGAGACATTCTCCTCATAGGTGATAGCGGGTAATGCTGACGCAGGAATATTGCTATCAGCTTTGAGACGCTTGAAAACATTGTGATGAGCTAAGATAGAGCCTGTTTTACCAAAGTGGGCGTTTCCACCAGTATGGTCGCCATGGTAATGAGTATTAACGATGTATTTTGGCAGGCCTGGTTGAATGTCATTGAGTGCAGCGGTAATTTTATCGGCCAAAGGTGCAAATTGATCATCAACAATCAATATACCGTCGTCTCCGGCAGAAACTGCAATATTGCCTCCGGCTCCGATAAACATGTAAGTATTATTGTCTAGTTTGTTGGATTTAATGACCACATCACTGAACTTATCATCAGCAATAGCTGATGTTTGAGCTAACGCAAGCATGGCTAATGCACTTAGCCCGATGATGTTACGTTTAAATAGTAGTTTCATGTCTATCCCTCGTTGCTGTCATAGCAATTATTTTTATTATTGATACTGCCTAGCGTAACAAGTTGATCACTTATCGTGCAACAATTTCTAGTACAACAATTTTTCGTCAAATAAAATCTATTCAAGTGAACTACTTACCGACGGCGCTTCGTGTCAAACAGAGGTTTTTCTCGACTATTTTGATAAAACTACACTTCGCCAATATAGCTGATTAAGTATTCAGCTTAGTAAGCATTGACGAAGCGCCAGCAAAGCTGAAGTGCAGGACTATTTAGTCCAAGGCAGCAGTTTTTGGGCAAATGTATTGGCTAGCCCTAATCTAATAGCTGCTTTATGTCGCACGAGATATAACGCTTGGTAGCATAATGGTACTAAATATAGGCTGGTGACGGTTGAAAAGGTTAATCCACCGATAATCGCAATGGCCATTGGCGAATAAGGTGGCCCACCACCTCCTATTTGAGTGTCACCCATTGCTAACGGAACTAATCCCAATACTGTGGTTGCAACCGTCATTAATACCGGACGCAAACGAGTAATACACACGTTAACAATGGTATCACTTAGCTTATCCAAATCAGGTGTCATCTGATTAATCTGGTCTACCAGAACAATACCGTTATTGACCACAATACCCATCAAAATGAGTATGCCTATCATCGACATTACCGACATTGGAGTACCTGTTAGCCACAATGCCCAGAATACACCTGTAATTGAGAACATAATTGAAGTGATAATGGCTGTTGGTAATAGCAGTGACTCAAATAACGCCGCCATGACGATATAAATCATCGCAATTGCCAATATCATATTCACCACCATGATTGACTGATCTTCATCCTGGCGTTCAAAACCTCCTCGTAATGAGTAGCCGTAACCGTATGGGAAATTCACCGAGTCCATCACCTGAGTGATTTTGGTTTGTGCTTCTTCGGTAGTGAGTTCTTCAAGGTTTGCGCCAATGGATAAAGCCGTTTGGCGATTAAAATGACGAATAGTATCAAATCGAGGTACCACGGTTGCTTCAGCTAAACTGTCTAGCGTATAAACTCGATCACCTTGGCGAATAATCGGCAGTTGCTTAAGTTTTTCTAGCGAGTTTTGCCAGCTTTTGTCATAGGCCAGTTCGATACGCAGTTCGCCGCTAGGATCATGACGGAACGAACGTAATTGCGAACCTCTTAAGGCAATGGCAATGTTCGATGCTATATCGCTTAAAGTTAAATCCAGGCGGGCAGCCATTTCTCTGTTTATCACCACCACAACTTCTTGTTGAGCGCCATTCACTTCTGAGCGAACATCGACTAGGCCTTCTATATTGTCTAGCAATGGCATCACCTGTTCACTGATGCGGATTAACTCCGTTGTTGAACGTCCCGTTAAGGTCACACGAATACCGTTATTTTCATTACCCCAACCAAATTGCGGCGTAGCGATAGAAAACTTAGGAAACCCTTCGCGGATCATTTTCTTCAATTCACTCATGTCTATCGGGATATCTTTTTGCAATAAAATGGTCGATTGTGCATCTTGTGGTGCGTAGTAACTGTATACCGCATCAATATAAAATTTGTCTTTATTGTTATATAAATACGTTTCCATGCTATTAATCATGGCTTCGGTCACTGCTAGATTATGCCGACCTTCTAACTGGTAATTAATGTATAAACGGTCATTACCTTCACCATCACCTTGATCTTGTTGCACCATGCTTAATGGCAATGCAGTGGAGACCAATATCGCCACGGCAATTACACCTGAACGTTTTGGTCGGGTTAAAATCCACGTTAGGCTGCGCTGATAAAAACGCCCTAAGCGATTGCTGTCATTAGTGGCTTCTACTTCAAAATGAAAGTGGTTTAGCATCAGAGGGATCAAGGTTTTAGCAACGAGTAGCGATGCCGCGAGCGAGATACAAATGGCCACTGCAACATGCTCTAAAAAGATGGTCATCTGTACTTTTACCCCAAAAATATTCGGTAGAAATACTATGGCGGTGGTTAATGTGCCTGCTAGAACCGCTAAAGAGACTTTGTCAACGCCGCTTAACACAGCTTGTTGGTTGGCTTTTATTTGACAAGTATCGTCAATGTGTCCAGCTTGTTTTTCTTGTAGCACGCTTTCGGTGACGACTACCGCATTATCAATCAACATACCGACGGCTAATAACAATCCCATCATCGACAAAATATTTAAGCTGTAGCCTAAAAAGTACATACCAGCCAATGTCATACATAATGAAATTGGCACTGATGAGATAACTACTAGCGTCATTTTAAGGTTACGAAGAAACAGATACAGCACCCCAAATGACAGTACCGCGCCCATTAATCCAGACAATAGTAAATCTTTCAATGACGATTTAACGCCATAGGCTTGGTCTTCCATGATAAACAGTTTGATGCCGTTAAATTGCTGGTCTTTCTTAACCTGTTCGATGCCTTTTAATACACGATCAGACACTTCGACTAAATTGGCTCCAGACTCCTTAAATACATCAATACCTACCGCATATTTTTGATCTAAATGTCGGCCTTCAATTTTCTCAGGCAGGGCATAGCTCACCATCGCGATATCTTGCAGGCGAATACCCGGCACAATCACCAGATTATTGATATCGTCGAGACTGGTAAACTCGCCTTTTGGTGACACTTGATACACCCTTGAGTTTTCTCTTAAGGTACCGGCACTGATGACAAAGTTTTCGGCCAATAAACGTGACCGTAAATCGAGACTATTGAGGTTTGATGCGACTAATTTGTCGGCATCAAGTCGGATCTCAATCTGCTTTTGTTCAACCCCATAAAGGGTGACTTTTGATACGCCGTCAACGCGTTCAAGTGGCTTACGCAGTTGCTTATCTAATAAATCAAACGCATTAGAGAGCTCGCGCTCGCTTGATATGCGAATGGTTAATACTGGCATATCGGCGGTTGAGAACTGTTGGATCATGACGCGCTCAACATCTTTTGGTAATAAATGTCTTACCGAGTCAATTTTCTCACGCGCTTCTAGGCTTTTGGTGGCAACGTCTTGACCCCATTTCATATTCAGTTGAATAAAAGCACCGTCTTGAGTTGAGTCGGATCGTACCTCTTCTATACCGCTCATGGTGGCGAGTGACTCTTCCAGCACTTTAGTGATATCGCGTTCAACTTCTGCTGGGCTGGAGCCTTTATACGGGACTTGCACCACAATTTGTGGAATATCAATCCCAGGAAACATTTCTAGTGGCAGCATTCTACTGGCCGCCATGCCAAATAACATGATGGCCAAGAAAAACATACAGGTGGTGACGGGGCGCTTTATCGCTAGTTGAGTGATATTCATGCTGGCGTCTCCGCTGTATTAAGCTCAACGTCGCTTTGGGTATATTGTTTACGGTCAAATAGCGCATATAAAGCGGGGATAACTAATAATGTTAGCAAGGTTGACATGCTTAAGCCGAAAATGACTGTAATAGCCATTGGCGCACGAACTTCACTGCCATCACCAATGCCTATTGCCATTGGTAATAACCCTAAGGTAGTGGTTAGGGTTGTCATCATGATAGGACGTAAACGAGATTGTGCAGCATCATTAATCGCAGTCAGTTTATCCAAACCCTCTTGGCGCAATTGATTGATACGGTCAACTAACACAATCGCATTATTGACCACAATACCTGCCAGCATAATTAAACCAATGAATACCACCACGCTTAAATGGGTACCGGTAATAAATAAACCAATAATACTGCCTGCTACAGCCATCGGAACGGCAATTAAAATAAGCAGGGGATGCAACAATGATTCAAATTGGCTGGCCATCACTAAATAAACTAGGAAGATAGCTAAAACGAGGGCTATTTTCAATGAGTCAAATGAGTGCTCCATTTCTTCATTTTGGCCGCCAAATCTGGCTTGGATTGAGCTAGGAAACTGTTGTTGAGTGAGTATCTGCTGGGCTTCAATCACCGCTTCGCTTAAATCACCGTATGCCAAATTAGACGA
>NZ_JACJFI010000132.1 GCF_014164505.1 Shewanella sp. SG41-4
CCTTATTTTATGAGTAAAAACTAGGCTAATAATAAAAGCTAAGCTAACAAAGGGCTGAATTTTGCCAGCTCGGCAGCATTATGCACAGCTAGTTTTTTAATGATTTTAGACCGATGTACCTCAATTGTTCGCAATGAAAGATATAATTCGTCCGCCATTTGCTTGTTGGTCTTGCCTTCAATTAATAGATGTAACACTTGGATTTCACGCTCTGTTAATGTGTTATATCGTTGTTTTAGTAGGATTGACTCAAACATCTTATGGCTACATGTAAAGGCCTTTTCGATAGCGACAACCAGTTCTTTTCCGTTAACAGGTTTTTGAAAAAAATCACAAGCACCTTGTCTAAATGCATTTACCGCCATCGGCAGATCACCGTGACCCGTTAAAAAGATGATGCCTAACGGACTGTTAGCGGCAATTAATTTTTGTTGCAGTTCTTGGCCGGTAATTTCTGGCATTTTGCTGTCCACAATTAGACAACCTGGCTGGATAATATCTATGGTATTAATAAACGAAATAGCAGAATTGAATACCTGTAAGTTGTATTCATATTGCAAAAGCATAAATTGCATCGAATCAAGAATTGCTAGGTCATCATCCACCATATAAATATCTTTAAGCATGTGCATATGTAGTATCGATTTATTCAACGTTAATAGAGTGTAATCATTGTTGATTATGGATCAAATTGTTTGGTTGCTTTTGTGCTGCATGCATCTTTTTTGTTTATCAAGTTGCACTACACTGAGTTTAGTACATAAAATCATTACCTTGTTACGTTAATTAAGTATTTTCTAAACAGAGTATTGTATTAACTAATTGTTCTATCGATTAATTGTGTTATCAATTGAGTGTTGATTTAACTGAGTGTTGTCAGATGGCTAAAAGGTTACGGATACGATTTGAAACTTTGCTGATTGGAGCACTTTCATTAATTCTTGCTGGATATTTAACTCAAGCAAGTGCGCAGCCTGTAACACCAGATGCGACCATTGAAAAACCCATTACGACTCAAGCCAATGCTGAAGTACATTACCGAGTTGCAGTGCTTGCCAATTATGGTGTGGCTAAAAGTATTGAGCGCTGGCAGCCATTAATGGACTATTTAAGTCAAAATGTTGCCAATGCTAGCTTTGAGGTTGTGCCGTTAGACTTCAACAATATGAATCAAAAGCTAATCAGTGGCGACATACAGTTTGTTGTCACCAACCCTGGCCATTACTTTAATATGAGTGGCGACTATCCCATTTCCTGGTTAGCCACCATGAAGAGCAATCAACATAATGGCAGCACCTTTGCGATTGGTGCAGCTATAATCGTTCGTAAAGACAGCCATTTGTTTAGCGTAGACGATCTTGCAGGGCATTCACTGGTGGCCAGTGATCCTAACGCATTAGGAGGATACCAAGCTGCGATAGGGCTCATCCATTCACTGGACTATTCGACCAGTAACTTCTTTTCCAAAGTGACGTTTCTCGGTTTTCCGCTTGAACCGCTTATTTATCAAGTCCGCGATGGCACAGCAGATATTGCCATTACGCCATTTTGTACTTTAGAACAGATGGTTGCAGAGGGGTATATCAAGGCTAGCGATTATCGAGTGATAAATGATATCACTCCGGCCGATTATGAATGTGCCGTAAGCACTCCTTTGTATCCTAATTGGTCCTTTGCATCGTCGGATGCAGTGCCGTTAATGGTAAGAACAGAGATCACTCGATCTTTACTGTCGATAAGTATGGATCATCCAGCGTCCATCGTCGGACAAAATCGAGGTTGGGCTGCACCGATTTGCCAGTTTCAAGTGGTTAAATTGTTTAACGATCTAAACTTAAATGCGGATGATAGCCCTGTTTACCTACAAGTCTGGCAATGGATAAAGCTCAATCAAAAATGGGGCTTTAGTTTATTGGGTTTATTTGTTATCGCGACTATATATCACCTTTGGCTCGAATATAAATTTAGACAAAAGAGTGAGTACTTAATCAATACAGAGCGCCAATTAAAAAATAAAGCATTGCAACTGGAGCGCATGCAAAGCGCGGCAATATTAGGAGAAATAGGGGCTGGTTTAGCTCATGAGCTCAATCAACCCATTGCGGCCATCACGCAATATAGTGAAGGCGGTATGATTGAGCAGGCAAAAAATATTGGTACAAACTCAGTACAATACCAATTACTTGAAAAAATACACCAGCAGTCAATGCGTGCCGGAGAAATTGTTCATAGGATCAGAGAATTGTTGCAACGAAAAGGTACTGCAAGTACTGAGTTTGACGTACAAGAACAATTAATGGTTTGCCTAGACTTACTAGAACATGAGTTTGATAAAGAAAAAATCCACATTCAAACTCAATTGACTACCACTGAAATTAAGCTACAAGGTGATAAAGTTGGCTTTTGTCAGGTGTTAATTAATGTGCTAAAAAATGCCATTGATGCGGTGTCCGAAAAAGAATTTTCGCTTCATAGCCACAAACGCATACTGATTGATTTACACATTGTTGATCAAACTTTACAGCTTAAAATTTATGATAATGGTATTGGGTTAACCTGTGCTAACGATGATTTTAAAACAAGCTTTTTTTCAACCAAAGCCAATGGTTTAGGACTAGGGTTGTCCATCTGTAATGATGTTATTGCGCTTTTTGGTGGTCAGATAAACTTATCGAAATGTAAAGATGACCCAAGCTCACCTTGGCGAAATGGTTGCCGGGTTCTCATTGTTATCCCAATAAATGCTTTGACCGATTAATCAATCAAATACTCTTCTTTACTGAAATGCCAACCTGTCTTTTTTGCTTATCTCATTTTATTGAGATGTTAAACCGTGATATCAATCAAATCACGCCCCTCAATGTGGTTTACCACAATACCCTTAATTTACATATGGATTAACAATGGTGTTAGCGATGATGCTGACTACAGTTTGGATCTGGTTAGTACCATTAATAATAAGTAAACAGAGAAAACTTCGTGCTTCGTTGAAGATGAAGGGGGGCAATCATGATTGAGTTAAATCGACGTCATTTTTTAAAGGGAGCGGGTGCCAGTGGTGCCACATGTGCTTTAGCAAGCATGCTTCCTGGTTCGCTAGCAGCATTAGAAAAATCACCCTTAAAAGGTGTTGCTTCTGAAGTTGCCAGTATTTGTGAAATGTGTTCAACGCGCTGTCCTATTAAGGCGCGCATTGTAGATGGCAAAAACGTATTTATTACGGGTAATAAAGAAGCAAAATCGTTTGGTGGAAAAGTCTGCGCCCGAGGTGGAGCTGGCCATAGCTTACTTTATGATCCACAGCGCATCGTTAATCCATTGAAGCGTGTGGGTGAACGCGGCGCAGGTGAATGGGCAGAGATTTCATGGGCTGATGCTTATAAAGAAATAGCCACCAAAATGAACCAAATAAAACAACAACATGGTGCAGAAACCATAGCATTCTCATCAAAGTCTGGTTCACTTTCTGGTCATATATTTCATCTTGCTGAGGCTTTTGGGTCGCCCAATACATTTACTCATGCCTCAACATGCCCGGGCAGTTATGTTGTTGCTGCTAAGGCAATATTTGGCACCAAAATGAAGCGTGATTTAAGCAATGCCAAATACATCATCAACTTTGGGCATAACCTCTATGAAGGCATCAACATGTCTGAAACCAGAGGCTTGATGCAAGCTCAAATGGATAGAGGAGCCAAGTTAGTTGTATTTGAACCTAGATTCTCGATTGTGGCAGATAAGGCTGATGAGTGGCATGCAATACGTCCTGGTACCGATGTCGCAGTCGCGTTAGCGTTATGTCATGTGTTGATTAATGACAATTTATATGACCATGACTTCATTGAAAAATATGTTGTTGGTTTTGACGAGTTCGCCGCTGAAGTACAAAAATATACCCCAGAATGGGCCGAAACTATTTCAGACGTATCTGCTACTGCCATTCGACGCATTGCACATGAATACGCAAGCCACGCTCCACACGCAGTGGTTGATTTTGGCCATCGCGCTACCTTTACACCCGAAGAGTTCGATATGCGCCGTGCGCTATATGCAGCCAACATACTGATTGGCAACATCGAGCGAAAAGGGGGCATTTACATGGGCCAGAAAGCACCTGGCTACAACAAACTCGCTGGTGAAAATGTGGCCCCAGCGCTAGCAACTCCTGGTGTGGAAGGAATGCCTAAGTCAACGGCTATCCGCATTGACCAAGTTGAAAAACAATATGCAATGATGTGGTCAAATGGTGGCATTTATCAAACCATTTTAGATGCAACATTAGACGCAAAACCATACCAATTGAAAGCTTGGGTAATGAGCCGTACTAACCCAATGCAAACTCTTACAGACCGAGCCAAAGTAGAGCAATCGCTTAAAAAGCTAGATTTAGTGGTGTCTTGCGACCTGTATATCAGCGAAACCGCAGCATACGCAGACTATATTTTGCCAGAATCGACTTATCTAGAACGCGATGAAGAGATACAAGATAAATCAGGTAAAAACCCGGCCTATTATGTTCGTCAACGTGTAGTAGAAACTATTGGTAACACTCGCCCAAGCTGGCAAATATTTAAAGAATTAGGCCAAGCTTTGGGGCTTGAACAATTCTACCCTTGGGAAAATATACAAACATTACAATTAATGCAGCTTAATCGCGACCACAGCTTGTTAGAACACATCAAAAAAATGGGTTACGTCAGCTACGGTAAACCATTGATGTTACGTGAACCAGAAATGGTTGGCGAATTCGTTAAGGCTTATCCTAATGCCAAAAGTGTTGATGCAGACGGTACTTATGCAAGCTCAATGAGCTTCAAAACACCCAGCGGCAAGATTGAATTAACGTCACCCAAAATAGAAGGCATGGCACCAGGTCGAGGTGTGATTAAGCATCGCGATGTACAACTAAAACAAGCTGATGAGTTGTACTTTATACAAGGGAAGGTCGCGGTACACACCAATGGCGCCACCCATAATATTCCAATGCTAGCCAATCTTATGTCGAAAAATGCGATTTGGATCCATCCAATAACGGCTGGGCGACTCGATATTCACAGCGGTGATGCGATTAGATTAACCAGCAGTGTGGGCAGTGAAGAAGGCACCGCTTTGGTCACCCCAGGGATTCGTCAAGATACTGTGTTTGCATACATGGGCTTTGGCTCCAAAAACAAAGAACTGGTGCGAGCCACAGGAAAAGGTATCCATTGCGGCAACCTACTTCCTAATGTCATCGCCCCCATCTGTGGCATGAATTTACATACCACGGGTGTCAAGTTGGTAAAAATTTAGCCGGTAACTAATTGATTTGGAGTCTCCTATGAGCAAACGATATGTCATGGTGCATGATGAAAATAAATGCATCGGCTGCCAAGCTTGCAATATAGCTTGTCGTAGTGAAAACGAAGTCCCTGAAGGGGTAACACGCCTGCAAGTTAGGGTGGAAGGTCCTTTTGGTGAAGCACCAAACTTACATTTTAAATATCACCGTGTGTCCTGTCAGCAATGCGAAGACGCACCTTGTGTCAGTGTTTGCCCTACAGGTGCCGCTTACATAGACGAAAATGGCTTAGTGTCTATTCATAACGATAAGTGCGTTGGCTGTATGTATTGTGTCGCGGCATGTCCATACAAAGTGCGCTTTATGAATCCCATAACCAAGGCTGCAGACAAATGTAATTTCTGTAAAGATACGCGCCTAGCCAGAGGTGAACAACCCGCTTGTGTTACAGCATGCCCAACAGATGCATTGTATTTTGGAGATGCTAACGACAGCAAAAGTGAGGTTGCTCAATTACTGAATACAAAAATAACCTATCAAGACAAAACGCATTTAGGTACCAAACCACGAGTGTACCGTGTTCCGACTAAACGAGGAGGGATAGAGTCATGAACAATATATGGGGCGACATGGCGCAATATGATCCAGTGACATGGAACTGGGTTATCGCCGTTTATTTATTTATGGCCGGTTTATCGGCAGGTAGCGTACTCATTGGTATTGGTATGCGTTGGTATAGTAAAGGGGGCAATATTGAAACTTCGATATTAAAAGCCTCTGCCATTATCGGGCCAGTAGCCATAAGCTTAGGCTTGGCCTGTTTAGTGTTTGATTTAACCAAGCCATTTCATTTCTGGCTCATCTTAGTCAATTATAATTTTACATCAGTAATGGCGATTGGTGTGCTGGCCTTATTGGCTTATTCACCGTTAGGTATTGCGTATGCATTGATTGTATTACGAGATGATTTACCAAAGTGGAAATTAGGATTTTTAGCCCCAATAGGGCACATGCTATTGCCGATGCGTAAAGCAATTGAAATCCTACTGTTTGTACTTGCCATAGGCGTTGGAGCGTATACGGGCTTTTTAATCTCGGCCATGAATGCCTACCCAATGCTCAATACTGCAGTATTACCGGCATTGTTTTTAGCGTCTGGTTTATCAGCGGGAGCCGCGGGTAACTTAATCGTTGCGTTAACCTGTTTTAATAGCAGCCCCCATGATAACGATGTGGCAAAAATGCACAGCCTAGATTTACCGGTAATCGTGTCTGAAATGATGTTTTTAGTGATGTTGTTTAGTACTCTTTATTTCACCGGAGGCGCAGCTGCTGAAGCATTAGCATCATTAAGTAACGATATTTGGGCCAGCGTGTTTTGGATAGGCGTAGTCGGTATCGGGTTTATAGTCCCCATCCTGTCGATGTTTTTACCTGCCAATGCTCGTCACACTAAAGCCATCATGATATCAGTTGCCTGCTGCAGTTTGACGGGTGTTTTAGCATTACGACACTTCATCATCTATGCAGGACAAAGTTATATAAGTTAACCACTAAATAAGTAGGTAAGTACTCTTTCGCCCTCCCGTTGACTTAAGTTGATTGGAGGGTAAAAGTTACCTAATACGCTGTAATAATGTCATTATTTATCAACTAAAAAGGTCCGTGAATATTATCGTTGATACATCATCTATTCAGTTACTCGACAAAGATGTAATGCACTTTCTATATGGCTAGCTGTTTACTATTATCAATCAATAAAAAGCAGATACCATAATCAGTATCTGCTTTTTAATAATTTAAAAATCAATAAATTAAGCTGTTATAATCTTTTAAGCTTAATTACTTTTGCGGGATAATTAAGTACTTTTCACCGGTAGCTTGTTTAGCATAACCCGCTATCGATTTTAATTGTAATACCTCTGACAATGAAACTTCATGGGTGTAATGGCTAGCAAATGTGGTGGTTATTTCATCTGCAACACGTTTACGCATTGCCATAACCGTTTTAGTGACTAATTTACCGAGTGCATTAAATAATAAGAAGCCATTAACGCCCCATGCAAACCCAAAATTACGGTTTAAGGTAATAGGACCGCGGTCTAATGCGCCGTAAATGTAAACTTGTTTGAAAGTGTCAGAACCATAAACGCTGTGTTCTTTCATATCACGCGCAGCAGCCACTTCCATACAGTTAAGAATGTCACTGGTTAGTTTACCGCCACCAATTGGGTCAAATGCAATGGTTGCGCCTGTTTCAATTATCGCGGCAGTTAAGTCAGCCAGGAAAGTGTCACTGCTAGAGTTAACAACATATTTTGCGCCCATATCACGTAACAGCGTTTCTTGTTCCACTTTACGGACGATGTTAATTAAATCGACACCATCGGCAATACAAATACGGTTTAACATTTGGCCAAGGTTAGATGCCGCCGCCGCATGAATAATGGCTTTATGACCTTCAGCACGCATTGTTTCAACCATCGCTAATGCGGTGAGCGGGTTAACAAAAGAAGACGCACCTTCTTCCGCTGTAGTGCCTTGTGTTAATGCTAAACAGCTTTGTACATTGGCACAGAGATATTGGCGATACGTTCCACCGCCAATCACCGCAACGGTTTTACCCATTAATGCTTGCGCTGCAGGTGATGAGCCCGCTGCGACAACAGTTCCAGCACCTTCATTGCCAACAGGAATGGCCTTACCAACACGGGTTTTAACCGCTTGCATAAACTTAGCTGGAACATCAGCAGTAATAGTTGGGCTTTGTTCAGTGCCTTCTTGTATCGCAGTTGTCATATCAGCGACACTAAAAAGCACGGCTAAGTCTGACGGGTTTAATGGCGCAGCTTCAATGCGAATAACCACTTCATCGGCACCAGGTTGTGGCATGTCGATGCTTTTTAACGCCAGTGTTAATTTATTGTCTTCGCTGATTAATGAAGTCAATTGAATGTTGGTATCGGTCATTTAGATGTTCTCCTGCAAAATAATGAATGCTTTAAACCAATAACGTTATTCTATTGGTCATGTTCTGTTCGGAATTGAAGTAAAGTCAACACATCAGTATTGGTTGTTTTTATCGTAAATATAAATTGGTTTAGATAAGTGTTATCCAGCATTCGCTGCTTGGATTTGCGCTTTCACTTTTTGCATAAAGTTGGGCATATTTGCTAGGCGATCATCTTCCACCTGTTGGGCAATAACCGTTTGGCCCATGGCATCGTTCCACTGTTTCATTCCTGGTATTTCCGCCAGTACATCCCAGTTAAGTTGGCTAGATCCAAACGTGCTGACTATGGTGTTCACATAATAAACGTAGATGTCGGCCATGGTGAATTGTTCGCCGGCAATCCAAGGTGAAAACTGACATAAACGACTTAAGCCGCTAATACCACGGGTTAATACTTGGCGTACTTCAGTTTTAACTGATTCTGGAACTTCTGTGCCTGTAAATGCATAAGGAATTAGCCTTCTACTTGGCAGTTCAAAATACAGCTCAGCCATTTTCATAATTTGACGTACAACAGCACGCTCACAGGCATTTTCAGGATATAGCGGAATGGCAGGGTAAGTCTCTTCGATAAAATCACAGATGACACTCGATTCTGACAGGTAAAAACCTTCAGCCGTTGAGATAACAGGTACTTTGCCAGCAGGACTGATTGCCAGTAACGCTTCACTACCACCGTATATAAGATTTTCTTGGAATGGCAGTTGTTTGTATAGCAGTACATGTTTCACTAGGTTGTAATAGTTGCTAGCGGCAAAACCGTGCAAAGTAATCATAAGTGAGTTTTCCATCATTAACGTAAAGGTTGTTTTTAATTGCCGAAAAATGCGATTAATGTCCCTGTATTTAACATGTTGCAACAGGATAGTGGTTGCAATGCTTAAGTTAAGCTCATTATTACTGGTTTTAATTTGGTTATATATAACGGAAAATGCTAATCACTATTGCTTTTAAGACAATAATAAAACAAGAATACAAAATATTTATTTAAGGGAGAAGTGAGTTGGATCAACTACGAGCCATGCGGTATTTCAGTAAAGTAGTCGAAACAGGCAGTTTTACCAAAGCGGCGAGTGCGTTTAATGTACCGCCATCATCCTTGTCGAGACGCGTTGCTGATTTAGAAAAGAGTTTGGGAGCGACGTTATTAAAGCGTACTACTCGAATCGTTAAACTAACCGAAGTAGGGCAAATTTATTATAACGATGTACAGCAAATATTGAATCAACTGTCGCAAAGCAATGAGACTGTTCGTAGTTACCAAACAACACCAATGGGGCGTTTGCGGATCAGTTCGATGGTGGGTTTTGGTGAAAAGATATTGCTTCCGTTGTTAGATGAATTCAGTGAGTTATACCCTGAAATTGTATTAGATGTCAGTTTAAGTGACGAATTATCAACACTCGGACGTGACGATGTAGATATTGCTATTCGCGGTGGTTACGCGCCAAATGAGCGAGTGTTAGCGATAAGATTAATGGACAATGGTTTTATTCCTGTCGCGTCAGCTGGTTATTTAGAGAAACACGGCGTACCTAACAATGCGATGGAGTTAACGCATCATAACGGCCTGTATTTTAAAGCGCCAACAGGCCCAACACCTTGGTTATGTAATATGCACGGTCAATGGCATGATGTCTCAGGCCCCGCAGTCGCGATTTCAAATAACGGTCCATGGTTGGCGAAAAAAGCTTGTGACGGAGAAGGTATTTTAATGTCTACACGATGGGCATTAGCGTCTTATCTTGAGTCTGGTAAGTTGCTAGAACTTAAGTTTGAGCATGAGTTATCGATAACTCAACATTCTGATATGGCGGTTTATTTGTTGTATCAAAAACAGCGCTACTTAGTACCGAAAGTAAAAGCGGCAGTAGACTTTTTAGTTGAAAAAATAAAAGTCACAAATGAGCGTTAAGCAAATGGATAGAACCATAACGTAAAAAAAGAGTAGAAGTCTTTAACGGCCTAATTTATTGAATTCCGTTGAAGTTAAACCATCCAGGTGTGAACGACTCCTACTAACGTAATTCACAACTTATTTACCCTAAACACCCTAATCAATAATTTACTAAATTAGTAAGTTACTGACATGTTACTGTCTATAAGTGGGTAAGGGGCTTGACCCATTTATGCCCCTTTGAGTGTTAATGGATGATATTGTCAGCTTAAAAATGCATTAGAGCGTACAAAATCCAATAAAACTATAAGCACAAATAAATCTTACTCTGCCTTTAATGTTACGTTATTGACTGCAACGCTCGAATAATTCGGAGTTTACTCTATTGCTTGCACTATGCTTGCGGCATAATGGCGTTAAATATTTAACAGAGTCGTTATAATGGATAAGCAGCAAGACAGTTACATGACCAAAGAAACACTGATTGAAATAGTCGAAAATCAAATCGCCGACGGTGAGCCCAAAAAGGTAAAAGAAACCTTGATGCGTTTAGTCATGACAGGTACACCGCGTGATGAAGCCATTCAAATGATGGCTTGCGCGTTGGCTATCGAAGTTTCCGATGTCATGAAAAATGGTTCCTCTTTTAACGCAATACGTTATGGCCAGCATTTGAATGCGCTACCGAATATGGATTGGATGGAAGATTAATAGCAATTCATAAATTCCTGTTTTGTTAATCCCGATAAGTGGCATTATCGGGGGTTAATTGAAAAGTCTGAAGAAAGAGGTTGGATTTACATCTTCGATGAGTAGTATTGAAGCCTGTTTAGACCTCGTAATCTCAACGAACGAGCCTTAAACGGATTAAGTCAGTTGGTTTTGTTCGTGCCTCAAAGTACAACCAACTGTGTTAATACGCTTAGTGCGATATAAATAGTAGATGGGTTTTAGGCTTCTCTTTTTTATTTAGCGGATGTATTTCTTCATAAAGTGTCAATGAGCGCCCTTGAGCCGCCAAAGATACTCGAATGAGAAAATGCTGCTATTGGTAATCAA
>NZ_JACJFI010000133.1 GCF_014164505.1 Shewanella sp. SG41-4
GGGCTGCTAATTTCTGCCACGCCTTTTATATAACAAGAACCAAAATCGATGATTTTTACCACACCATCACGGGTGATAAAAATATTATCTGGTTTTACATCTTGATGCAGCGTTTCACGACGATGAAATGCTCGTATCCCTAATTCAATTTGCTTTAGTAGTAGCAATACCTCTTCTACAGGTGCTTTTTTATGTTGAGTTAACCACTCTCCTAAACTTATCCCCGACAAAAATTCAGTTACGTAATACAAAGCAGACTTTATTTTATGTTGCTCGACAACCTTGACTACATGAGTGCTGTTAATGCGCTGCCCGACCCAACTTTCTAACATAAAGCGCTCTATGTAAGCGGCATCATCTATGTAATTAACTGAAGGTGTTTTCATGCAAAAGGTTTTGCCTTCGTCATTCTCGACTCGATACACCTGACTGCGTTGTGATTGATGAAGTATATGAGTGACCTGATAACCATCAAGCTTCATTCCAACACTAAGTGGCGGTGGAAAAGGTTGACGCGACAAGCTGTGATAGACATCGTCGATGGCTTGTTTAGGTAATTGACTAACACTTAATAACTGCGAACTGAGGTTATCTTTACTGCCTAAATCGAACGCTTTTTTGTTCAACATTTGGCAAAACTTTTCACACAAATTATCAGTAAGTTTTGGATGCTGTTGACAAAGTGCAGTTAATTTTCGGTGTATTTCAAATTCTGTAAGTACGTCATGAACCCCATCGGTTGTCAGTAAATAGAGGTCGTCAACTTCAACTGACAAGGTTTTATAATCGACATCTAATTTAACATCCATACCCAATGCGCGGGTAAGATATTGGTTTGATGAGTTAATATGGCTGCTGTGATCATGAGATAATTGCAGTAATTCACCATGGCGAAAACGATAAATACGTGAATCGCCAACATGCAGCATGTGTACTGAACAAGACTTAAACACCAGTGCACTAAACGTGCATACAAAGCCGCGTCTGGCATCGCGATAATCTTGTCCCAATCCGTACAACCAACGATTCAAAGCCGTTAGTACTTTAGAGCTAGAGGTTTGTACACTCCAAGTCTCTGGGGTGGAGTAATAATCAGCGAGAAAATTACTCACACTAATGGCTGACGCATGCGCCCCACCTTCAGCGGTACTGACACCATCACTGATCACACTCACAACGCCCTTCGATATAAGCGGTATCCCCGAAGGAATACGAATACCGATGGCATCTTCATTTTGCAGTTTACGGCCTTTTTCAGAAGCTTGACCTACAACAAGCTGCAAAGTGGCAGCAAAAGGAAGCATCTCATCAGCACCACCTAGCGTTTGTTCTAATGACTCAGAAGCCATAAAACCTCTCGTTCAAGATTAACCTGTTTTATCACCATAAAACCCAAACTGCTCTAGCATAAACAGTTTGAGTTTTAACGGCAGCATGTTTCGCTGATGACTTTATTCAAGCACTAACTTACGCTGATTAAAGTAACCTCGCCTTGTTCGTTTACTTCAGCAATATGACCTTTGGGTTCTGTCATAAAGAACAGAGTAATAAAACCAAACACGGCACTTACCGCAATCACATAAAAGAAGGTTTGAGTGGACACTATTGAATACACTGTTAAAAAGAACACAGCACCAACGTTACCGTAAGCCCCTGTCATACCGGCTATTTGACCAGTTAATCGACGCTTAATAAGCGGCACTGCGGCAAACACTGCACCCTCACCACCTTGAACAAAGAATGAACATGCCATTACGACTGTCACAGCCAAAGGTAATGACCATGACGAGTCAATTTGTGCCACCGACAAATATCCAATGGCTAAACCGGCCGTCAAAATTAACAAGGTGGTTTTACGACCAAACTTGTCACTTAACCAGCCGCCGCCAGGACGAGACATTAAGTTCATAAAGGCATAGCTTGATGCCAACATACCCGCTTGTGCCATACCCAGCTCGAACGTTTCAGCGAAGAATAGTGGCAACATAGATACCACGGCAAGCTCAGAGCCAAAGGTAGTGAAATACAGCACATTCAATACCGCAACTTGCTTAAATTGATAGCGTTCAAACTCGGGCACTTCCATTGAAAACAAGTGCTTATTTACCTGATATGTTTGGTAAAAGTCGAACAAAAACACCACCACTAAACCAAGATAAATCAGATACGTTGCATCTTGAGTAAACATACTTACACCAGCAGGAGACAACTTCCAACCTAACAACGCGAGCGTGGCATACATCGGTACCTTCATAATGATCAGTAACACAAAATCACTTTTACTGGTCACTTCTAAACCGCCGCCCTTTTTAGGCTTAAAGTAAGTCGAACCTTTTGGAGTGTCGGTAACATTAAAGTAATACACAAAAGCAAATAACAAACTCATTAAACCGGTAATACCAATCGCATAACGCCATCCGTCTGGACCACCAAAAGCAAGTGCAACTGCAGGCAAAGTAAAGGCCGCCGCCGCAGAACCAAAGTTACCCCATCCGCCATAAATTCCTTCAGCTGTGCCTAACTCTTTTGCCGGAAACCATTCACTCACCATACGAATACCGACTACAAAACCAGCACCAATAAAACCAATCAGAAAACGTGCTAACGCTAATTGCTCAAAGGTGTCAGCCACCGCAAACATAAAACAGGGTATAGAACAAATCCCCATCAATGCTGAATAGGTAATCCGCGGGCCATATTTGTCAGTTACCATACCAATGATAATCCGTGCAGGAATAGTTAATGCCACATTGAGGATCAACAAGGTCTTAATTTGTGATTTAGTCAGCCCTAAACTGTCGGCAATAACGCTAACGAGTGGCGCTGCGTTAAACCACACAACAAAGGTGATAAAAAACGCCATCCAACTTAAATGCATGATTTTCATCTTGCCGTGAAAAGAGAAAATATTAAATTTTTCAGCACTCATATTGCACCTCGTTATGGCTGAGACAAGACAAAAACATTGCCTTGCTCAGTTTTAATGTTGAATGGTTTAACCACTAAATCCGCATTTTCAATACAACGCCCGCTATCTAAACGGTAATGTTGTTTATAAAGCGGCGAAGCAACACAAAGCGCTCCATCAATTTCACAAATCAGTCCTCTTGCCAGTAAACTCACACCACTGGCAGGGTCAACATTATCAAGGGCAAATAGCCCGTCATCCCCCAAATTGAAAATCGCGACTGCACGGCCCGCAACCCATGCAGCGATCCCTGTGCCTTTTGGCATGCTTGCTTCACTACACACATTGACCCAAATCATGCTAATTCCTCCACAGCTAGTTGTTCTGCATCATCTGTAATATCGTTAATTGCTATCGTTCCAGCCCCTGCATCTTTAATACTCGGGAAACGCTGCTCACGAATTCGCTGGTAAGCATTGGCGTCAGCTTCTGGCGCATCACTTGGATTAACAAACTCATTAAAGCGCGCCAAGAAGGCGGGTTGTTCAAGGCTTGTTTTCCACTCACACTGGTATGTGGCGGCTATATGGTCCATCTGCAGTTCTAAAGTCGAGTTGATCCCCAACGCATCGTCAATAACGACTGATTTCAAATAGGCTAAACCACCTTCTAATGAATCCATCCAGGTTGAGGTTCGTTGTAATTTGTCAGCGGTTTTGACGTAAAACATCAAAATGCGATCTATGTATTTGTAGAGGTCTTGAGTCGATAAGTCGGTGGCAAACAAATCACCATGACGAGGACGCATGCCGCCATTTCCTGCAACATACAAATTCCAACCTTTGTCGGTTGCGATAATGCCGATATCTTTGCTTTGTGCTTCAGCACATTCGCGAGTGCAGCCAGACACCGCAAATTTTAATTTATGCGGACTGCGCAAACCTTTGTAACGGTTCTCTAAATCAATCGCGAAACCGACGGCGTCTTGCACTCCATAACGACACCAGGTACTGCCAACACAGGATTTAACGGTTCGCAGTGACTTACCATAGGCATGGCCTGTTTCAAAACCAGCATCAATGAGTTTTTTCCAAATTTCAGGTAGCTGCGATAACGTCGCGCCAAACATATCAATGCGCTGGCCACCGGTTATTTTGGTATAGAGATCATATTCTTGGGCGATTTCCCCCATAGCAATCAACTTAGTTGGAGTGATTTCACCACCGGCTACTCGTGGCACAACAGAGTAAGTACCGTCTTTTTGTATGTTGCCTAAGTAAGCATCATTGGTGTCTTGCAGTTGCACATGACTGCTATCTTGATTCAGCACATATTGATTTTGTAAGCTCGCAAATATCGATGCGGCGGCAGGTTTACAAATATCACAGCCGTATGTGAGCCCACTTGCTGAAGGTTTGCCATGTTGAGTGATTAAGGTAGTAAAATCATTAATGCCTTCGACTTGGCATAAGTGATACAAGGCTTGTCGGTCATGGTCAAAATGAGCGCAAATCCCGGCATTAAAATCGAGCCCTGCTGCTTGTAATGTTTGGTCAATAATTTTTTGAACTAACGGCGCACAGCCACCACAACCCGATGCAGCTCGAGTGCATGACTTAATCTCGGCCATTTTATGATTGCCAGCAGTCACAGCCTCAACAATGTCGCCCTTGGTCACTTGATGACAAGAACACACAACAGAGGTGTCTTTTAAATCGGCTTCGCTTTCTGCACCGGCTAGCAATAACTCAACTGCAGAACCTTCAATCTCGTCTTGAGACAAATAGCTATCAAGCAAACGGCTGTAATCGCTGTTATCGCCAATCAGCACTGCACCTTTTAAATATTTACCGGTTTCGTCTAACCATAATTTTTTATAAATACCCGCCTGGTTATCCGATAACTCAACAAACTGGGCGTTATCAAAACCACGGCTAGCGCCAATAGCAGCCACATCAACACCCAGTAATTTAAGTTTGGTGCTCATGTCTGCACCAGTAAATGACTGCGACACACTGTTAGATGTTAATGAGGCAATATGCGACGCCACAACACGGGCCATTTGATAACCCGGCGCAACTAAACCAAATATTTTTTGCTGCCATAATGCACATTCACCGATGGCGTAAACATCGGGTGCAGAAGTTAAGCAATAATCATCAATTTCAATGCCGCCACGCTCACCAATATTAATGTTTGAAATACGTGCTAATGAATCTTGTGGACGAATACCGGCAGAAAACACAATCATGTCAGTTTCAAGAAAAGATTCATCATTGAAGGTCATTCGGTGCATTGCCGTTTCACCGTCAATAATCGCAGTGGTGGCTTTTGAAGTATGTACACTCACGCCGAGCTGTTCGATTTTACTGCACAGTAATTCACCGGCTTTATCATTTAGCTGAACGGGCATCAATTGTGGCGCAAACTCTACAACGTGAGTTTTTACCCCAAGCTGCATCATGGCATTGGCGGCTTCTAAGCCTAATAGTCCTCCGCCCACAACCACCCCAACTTGACTGTTTTGGGCTGCTGCTTGAATGGCCTCAAGATCTTCAATGGTGCGATACACCAAACACTGAGCGCGATCGTTACCTTGTATCGGTGGCACAAATGGAAATGATCCCGTTGCAAGCACTAAACGGGTATAAGAGTAATGATCACCTTGCGCGCTGGTCACCTTTTTGGCGGCAATATCAATTGCCGTAATAGGCGTGTTTAAATGAAGCGTAATGCCCAAATCTTGATAATCTTGCGCACTAGTTAACATCAGTAGATCAGCGCTACCAGTCTCAAAATATTTTGACAACTGCACTCGGTCATAAGCTGGACGCGGCTCTTCACCAAACACATGCACTTCAAAGGTTTTATTCAGCCCCAAGCTACATAATTGTTCAATAAAGTGATGCCCCACCATGCCATTACCAACGACCACTAATTTGGGTTTTGAGACTGTCATTTCCTGCTCCTTTATGCCTTGGACCGTAAAAAGCAAAATGGCGCCAACTCCGCTTAAGAAGTTGGCGCCATTGCCTGTTGATATCCAAATTTTTAAAATAAACTGCCGAGGTAAACGAGCCAATTAGTTGCTGCCGTTCACACTATCGTCAATCTGATACTTTATTCATTATAAGTATTGTTTGCAGGCTCTATGCCAACTACAAAATAAACTTAACCTGTTGATTTATTGCATTTAAAAAATCAACAACCCTTACTGAACGGTCTATGGTTGTCCATCTTAGTCACAACCGCACCAAAATGAGGCGCACCATCATTGTTCGCCCCAGTGTTAAGTGGTTCTGCAGGACTATTATTCCGAGTAACCACAGCAATAATTTGCGCCGACATTTGTGCCAACGACAAGCCTTTTTGCATCGCTTGTTGTTGAATAATTTGATGCGCTTTGGTTTCATCGAATCCTTGCTGCATAACGATAAGCTTGGCCTGACTAAGCAATTTTAAACTGCGGATTTCATCAGCCAATTTCTTAAATTCGACTAGCGTTTTACTCGCAGCATTAAAACGTGCTTGAGCCAAACTAATGACACTGATTAAGCGATTAACACTCAACGTCTCTGGAATAAAAGTGATGCGACCACAATCAAGTAACTCGGTTAATGCTGTCTGCTGCCATGTTTTAGCATTGACAACTATCACCATTGGCTTACTTGTTAATGTACGTTGAATGAGTCCTTGGATTTGCGCGTGCAATGTGTCGGTTAATATCAACAAGGTATCAAATGCTTGTTGATGTAATCGTTGCTCAATTTGGCTAACAGAAGTTAACACAGTGACATGTCCAAACGTTGCCAAACAAGATTGGTACTGTACAACCTCACAATCGACCACTGGTACAGCAGAAAAACTAGGGTCACAAAAAATTAAACTGCGCATAACCACTCCTTATTCTGCCATTTTGTTAACGGATTATTTGTTGTACTGAAGCGGTTTTCCCAACATAGCTGACTCAAGTAAACGGCTTGCTCCGCTGCCATAATCTTTTGTGAATTTGATTTTTGTGAAATAGATTCTGGTGAAATTGATTCCTGTGGAATAATCGCTGTATTTAATTTGTGGTTAAGTAATAGCAGCACTGCAGCCAACGTTGTCGTAACACTGCTAAGCGCTTGCTCAATCATGGTGCGCGACATTAATGCCGTCAGCGCCTCAGAAGATAAAGGCTCTTTTTCGCGCCATAGTAGCGCAAGAATGTCACTAGGCAATTCAGCTTGGCCCACTTTTGCACCAGAAAAGCCCTCTAATAATGTCGGCATTGTTAAGCTCGAAACGTCAACATTACCAGCTTTCCCGTTGACAACTTTTATCGTGGTTTCAACTCTTGGATTCAATTCGGTTTCGCCTTGCAAGCCTTTAAAAATTGCCACACTCCCGACCTGATATTCGTTATTGGAAAATAAAATCTCACATATTCCTTGGTGTAATGTATCTAACCCTGGATGAAAATAGCTGCGAAGGCTTATCGGCGCATTGGTCGGATTGATACAACGTGCTGCGGTTTGAATAAGGCTACGAAGGCCTAACTCTTGATGCAATTGACGACAATCATCTAATACTGGTGCTAAGTCACCCGCTCGAACATAAACAATATTATCTGACTGCAATGCCACTTTGGCCATTTGTGATGATGTACAACACGCAATATTAAGTGATGCTAAACATGATTCAACATGACGGCGATGAGGTAACGCTTGGCTGTCACCGTGTAACATCACCCGAATACCTTGTTTCGCCAATAACTTAGCCACCAGTAAAAGCCAAGGTAACTGCTCGCGCTTGCCCGCATACACAGGCCAATCGATATCAACCTCAAGCGAATGCCAACCTTTATCGACAGTACGACGTAAACCGGCCACCATCCCTGCTATTTCTTCAGTCGTTTCGCCGCGCACGCGCATGAGCATCATCGCACTGGCCATTTGTGCGCGCGTTGCTTTGCCTTTAGCAAAACCTTCAAGCAGCAAACATGCCTCGTCAAACGTTAATGCACGAGAGCCTTTTTCGCCCTTACCTAATGCTTTTATCAACAAACGAAAATCAAACTCATCCACGGATGTCAGCGTTAACTCACCAATTTTAGGCATATAAAGCCTCACGTCCATATTCAAATGGAATTTGTGTTGCAGCAACATCAATATCGTCAAGTAAAGCGTTAAGCTGCTGACCAACTGACACTACTTCACCAATGATAATTAACGTCGGTCCAGAGTCCTTAATGGTTAACGCGGCATCGGCCATAGAAGCAACTGTGGCATAAATGACAATTTGATTAGGTCGTCCGCCATTGGTAACTAACGCTACCGGCAGATTAGCGCCACATTGAGCAGAGAGTAGCCCAACTGAAATGCTTGCAGCTTGCTCTTTACCCATATAAAACACCAAGGTTGATTGCGCTGCTAATAATGCCTGCCACTGCGTTGGAGCATTTGCAATATCTGCATCAGTCATTTTGGTGCCGGTGATCAGCGTGACACTGCGGGCCATACCACGATACGTTAATGGAATGCCTGTACTTGATGCACAACCTAACGCCGCAGTAACACCAGGAATAAATTGCGACCGGATACCATTTTGTGCAAGGTAAAGCGCTTCTTCTGAACCTCTACCAAAAATATGCGGATCACCACCCTTTAATCGCACCACTTTTAAACCTTGCTGTGCCAATGTAAGCAATAACTCATTAATGTCATCTTGCTTTTTACTCGGTTGGCCACAACGCTTACCGACAAAGTAACGCTGGCAAGTAGATGTTACTAACGTCAAAATGTCACTACTCACCAGGCTGTCAAACACCAACGCTTCAGCTTGTGCCACTATTCTAGCGGCCTTAAGTGTCATTAACTCTAATTGACCACAACCCGCACCAACAATAGCCACATCACCCGCGTGTAATTCATTTGCGGCATGCCCTAAAGCATTTATAGATTGATGACCTTTTATCATTGCTTCTACTGTTTTCATTAGGCTACGTCCTCTGCTTCTGATAGTTGATGTTCAATGTCGGAAAACGATTCGGAATAAGATAAGGCATCTTGCCAACTCCGTTTAGCACACTGCTTAACTTCACTATGACAACTGCCACATTGACGGCCGCAACCGAGTAATAACTGGGTGCTATCTAACGCCTGCTCAAAACTGATATTCGCTAAACCGTCACTCATCACTTGGTTGTTAAATTTCTGGCTGATTGCATCATTAATGTTCGCTTCGGTTACCCCAGTACAGGCACAGGTTAATGGGCTATTGCCGGCTTTTATTTGCTGATGTAACTGCTTCATTAACTGTTTGTCGACTGGCTTACCAATAAAATCATTCATCTGATTTAAGGCCACATTCACTTGAGTGTGAGACAACACTTTTAATGCCTTAAGTAATCCTTTATCCATATTGCATTGGATATATAAAGGCTGGCCATCTACCGTTAAGGTCCATTTAAGTGAATGGGCTGTCGCTTGGTAGGCAAAGCCATCGTCGGTATCGGTAAAGCCAATGTGGTGACACATTCCGCTGTCTAGTGTTTGCGCAACTTGCCAACATAATCCATGAGCAGAATAGTCGTGTTGACCAAAAACCACCCCTTGCATCGCCAGTTCAACAGGGCTTAATGTCACAGGTTGACACTTAAACCCTGGTTGTTTTGATATTGGGTCGACGCGAGCATCTAATGCCTGATTCACGCCTTTGGTCAGCGAAAACTGCGCAGACCAATGCATCGACATCACAGCCATATTTGTCGGTATTTCATCATCGACTACGGCACGCGCGACCGTGAATGCAGGTTGATTAATGCGATCTGTGTTAGTGGTATCTGCTGAGTCTTGTTCAATTTTATTTTGAATAGCTTCAATGCGGACCAAGCCACCTTCGGTTAAAGAGAATGCACTGAGTTGTGATGAATGCAGGTGAACGACAGGCTCAGGAATACTGGCTCGTAAGCTAGCAATATGTCCGGTGCGAGTCATGGTATGCCACTGATCTCGGCTTCGGCCAGTGTTTAATAACAAGGTGTTACTCGGTAATGATTGCTGCGATACATTAGCGGCAGGCGCAACAAACTGAGCTTTACCCGTCGCGGTAGCAAACTCTCCCTGGCTAAAAACTCGCACGTTTTTTTGACCAATTTGTGCATCCGAAGCAATAGGCCATTGTGTCGGTGCTAGTGCATCATATTGCGCTTTGGATAAATCTGTTAGCCCAGTGAGATCAAACACCTTAGTAGGGAAAACCTGTTTAACCTTTGCCGATAAAGCCGTAAACTCACTAAATACGCTAGCATTGTCATCAAAATCAAAACCATCAAAACCCATTTTTTGAGCCACTTGACTAACCGCCCACCAATCAGGTTTAGCTTGGCCTTTGGCTGTGATAAAGCCACGTTGCCGGGTAATGGTACGATCGCTATTAGTGACGGTACCGCACTTTTCTGACCAGCCTTGAGCTGGGAGTAATACATCAGCAAGTTTGGCTGTATCAGAATCAGGACTGATTTCAGACACCACTACAAAAGGACAATCGGCTAATGCTTGTGCTATTTTTTCACTGTTGGGCAAAGACACCACAGGATTTGTGCCCATAATCCAAATCGCTTTGATTTTACCTTCGGCAAGGGCATCAAACATCTCAACTGCTGCTAAGCCTTTTTGGTCCGCTACACTATCAATTTTCCAAAAATCAGCTAATAACTGTTGCTCCGGTTGTGAAAACCCCATATGACATGCTAACTGAGTGGCTAGTCCACCCACTTCACGACCACCCATGGCATTGGGTTGTCCGGTTAACGAAAAAAATCCACAACCGGCTTGACCAATGTGACCTAGTGCGAGGTGACAATTAATCATCGCATTGGTTGAATCGGTACCAATAGTTGACTGGTTAACTCCCTGACAAGATGCTGTAAGCACCTTTTTATTGTTGGCCACGAGTTGATAGAATTGCGTCAGCTTGGTAACAGATACGCCGACTTGCGTAGCAAGCTCAGCTAAGTTGGCACTTAATTGTTGTGCCTGCAAAACCACAGTATCGAAGCCTTCTGTATGTGCGGCAATATACGCGTGGTCGACACGATTTTGATCTGCTAGGTAACCGAGTAAGCCATGAAATAAGGTTAAATCAGCGCCCGGTTTAATGGCTAAATGTAAGTCTGCTTGTTTTGCTGTGGCTGTTGATAACGGGTCGATTACCACTAGCTGAGCATTATTGGCTTTTTTTGCGGCTAAAATTCGTTGAAAAAGAACGGGATGAGTCCAAGCGGTATTGGCCCCTACAAGCACTATCACA
>NZ_JACJFI010000134.1 GCF_014164505.1 Shewanella sp. SG41-4
GATATTGTAGACATCACTACGATTGGTCATTACGGCTTATTTGGTCAAGATCACGAGCTGACCTTGGGATTAAGTGGTTCTCAAAGTAAAAAATACATGTACCAACACCCATTTGATTTTGCTGCGACTCCTGCATACGGGCCGACTCCAGCGTTCCCTTACGATCTCGATGCGATCCCCGAGCCTGAATGGGGCGATAAAGTGGAGTATTCAGACATCGATGTAAGCTTACTGCGCGCATATGGTTCGACTAAGTTCAATATTAATGACAGCCTATTCGTGGTTGCTGGCTTTAATGCGATTAAATATACCCGCGAAGGCATTAATAGCGGCGTTGATATCGACAACGACGAAAGCGAGTTTAGCCCTTATGCGGGTGTGGTTTACAGCATCACAGAGGATATAAACACCTATTTCAGCTATTCAGACATTTACCAACCGCAAGAGCAGTATGATTACGATGGGTATTTTTTAGACCCAACTAAAGGCGTAAATTACGAGCTTGGACTTAAAACCCTATGGCTTGATAATGATTTAATGGCCACCTTTGCACTATTTAGTGCAGAGCAAAATAACCTCGCGAGTTATGCCGGCCTTAATGCTAACGGAAATTATTATTATAAAGGTGCCAATGTCGAATCCAAAGGATTTGAAGTTGAAGTCACTGGATATATAACAGACAACCTCAATGCAGTATTAGCTTATACGCTGCTTGATGTAGAAGATGAGGATGGCGCTGAAGCAAATGAGTGGGCAGCACGAAACGTTGTTAACTTTTCGATGGATTATACCATCCCACAATTGCCAGAAGTAAGCGTTGGATTAGGCGGCAGATGGCAATCAGAAACCAAAGTCGTTGATCCTAATGTAGAGCAAGATGCCTACTTAGTGGTTAACGCTTTTGCAAGTTGGAACATTTCTGACGACCTAAACCTAAGAGCTAATATTAATAACCTCACCGATGAAAAATACATTAACAGCTTGGCCACTATCGGTTATTACGGCGCGCCTGTGAATGGTTCGGTGAACTTAACTTATCGCTTCTAAGTGGCATGAACATGCTAAAGCCAATGACTGAAATTGATGCCGTAAGCTTAAGTATTCACGTTTAATGCGTTTATTACCACACAGATATAATCAATGTGGTTGACCACGATAGCAGACATTATATTGATTGATAAAAAACCTCTTTTTATGAAAATAAAAAGAGGTTTTCTTTTTCAACATAGACACAACATTATTTACCAGCCCTACACAAATGATGGCGTTGATCTTGTCGACAGCAAAACGATATCACCTTATTACTTACTCATCAGCCACACTTGTTGGCGCTTAAAAGACTATGACAACCGAAGCCTGTGAAGCCAAAACTTGCATAGCTAATAAACATAACTGGTTCGTGAGACAATTAAGATGTGACAGCTGTTTATTATCTCCTTGTGGCTATTTAATCGACTTACCTTCTAAAATTGACCTAATTAGCTGAAATATTATTAACTCTTACTTGCGCTGTATGGCTGTGGGTCTTTATCATAAGCATTACTTTTTTAGGGCTAATCTAACTCAACTCTAGCCCATTCTTTTGTCTTTCAGGAGCAACCATGCCAAAGATTAATCTGCTGTTATTGTGCGGCGGTGGCGGTGCAGAACACGATATTTCGTTAATGTCGGCACGTTTTTTTGAGTCATCACTGGCAAAGTCAGATAAATTTTCGGTACTTAAGTTAGTACTCGATAAACACGGTCATTATCACACTGAAGACGGTAAATTATGCGACCTGACTAATCGTCGTGAAATTCGTTTTGAAGATAACAGTACGCCTGCATGGTCAGTTGATTATGTGATCCCGTGTATTCATGGTTTCCCGGGTGAAACCGGCGATATTCAATCGTATTTTAACTTAATACAACTGCCCTACTTTGGTTGTGAATCTGAAGCCTCAAGCAATTGCTTTAATAAAATCACCGCTAAAATGTGGTTTTCAGCTTTAGGCGTACCAAACACGCCTTACATCTTTTTGCACCAACTAGATGATGATGCAATCAAGCAAACTGAAACGGCATTTGAGCATTGGGGATCTGTTTTCGTTAAAGCAGCATCACAAGGATCGTCTGTGGGATGCTATAAAGTCGATGTGAAAGCCAATATCGCTAACGTACTTAAGGATGCATTTAGTTATGCACCTTACGTTGTGGTTGAGCAAACCATCCATGCGCGTGAATTAGAGGTCGCCGTATATCAATACCAGGGTGAAGTGGTTGCTACCTTACCGGGTGAGATTATTTGCGACAGTAATACCTTTTATTCATTTGATGAAAAGTACGCTACAAATAGTAAGGCTCGCACCGACGTTGTTGCTGATAAGCTAAGCCCAGAGATCACTCAGCTGATCCGTGATTACGCGGTAAAAGCCTTTAAAGGGATGAAGTTACGTCACTTGTCGCGCATCGATTTCTTTTTAACTGATGATAATCAAATCCTCTTGAATGAAATCAATACCTTCCCGGGATTAACGCCTATTTCAATGTTCCCGAAGATGTTGCAAAACCATGGCCATGATTTCACTAATTATTTAATTGATGTGATTGGCCAACAGGTTGATTTAACCTAAACAATTTTAGTACAAAATGCATAAAACAAAAGGCCAGCAAATTTGCTGGCCTTTTCTATACACTTACAATGTTAAACAGTTTAGAACCCTTCTACGCCCGCCATGTCAGGTAATTGGTGTGCAATACCTTTATGACAATCGATACAGGTTTTTTCGCCGCTAGCCAGTGACGTTGAATGCATTTGTGATGCACGCTTAGACTGGCGAGTGAAATCCATATAGTCGAAGTTATGACAGTTACGGCACTCTAAAGAATCGTTAGCTTTGAGTCGGTTCCATTCGTTTTCAGCCAAATGGCGACGCTTTGCTTCAAACTTTTCACGAGTATTAATGGTGCCGAATATTTTGCCCCACACTTCTTTAGACGCTTGCATTTTACGGGCAATTTTGTCGGTCCAGTTGTGTGGCACATGGCAATCAGGACAGGTTGCACGCACACCACTTCGGTTAGTGAAGTGAATGGTGGTTTGCAGCTCCTGATAAACGTTGTTTTCCATTTCATGACAACCAATACAGAATTGCTCACGGTTAGTCAGTTCCAGCGCGGTGTTGAATCCGCCCCAGAAAATAACCCCTGCGATAAATCCACCAATGGTTAAGAAGCCAAGGCTGTAATGGACACTCGGACGACACAGCACTTTCCACACTATTTTTAGTTGCTCAAACAATTTTGCAATCATAGTGACTCCTAGTGCTTAACTGGGGCTTTCGCCTTCATTAAGTGATCAATATCGACAAAGTCATTTTCAACTAATAACTTGGCATCTAACTGCGGTGCATGGCACTGAGTACAAAAATAACGACGTGGTGATAAATCAGCCAAGAAATTATTATCACGGTCCATATAGTGAGTCACGCTCACCATTGGAGCCTGTGAATGACCAGTACTGGTACGGGCATGACACTGGATACACTTGTTCACTTTAAGATCGATTTGATAACCATCAATCTTGTGCGGGATCACCGGTGGCTGCATTGGGTAATTACGTACCTGCTTAACATCAGTATTGATCACCGCTTGCATTGCAGGCGGTGTCGGTTCTACGTTAATTGGCGCTAAACGTAATGTGTCGATTTTGTCTTCAGGTACACTGGTAGCCATTACACTTACAGAGAAACCTAATAACGCGATAATCGATAATAATTTACCTGTTTTCATGGTCTGTCTCCTTAAGCCTTAACAATCTTTACAGCACATTTTTTATAGTCAGTTTGTTTTGACAAAGGATCTGTCGCATCTAACGTCACTTTATTAATAAGCTGGCTAGCATCAAACCAAGGCACAAACACTAAACCTACAGGCGGCTTATTACGTCCACGCGTTTCAACTCGGGTTTTAATTTCACCACGACGAGAGACAATTCTAATTTCATCACCACGGCGTAAACCACGCTTTTTAGCATCTTCTGGATGCATAAAACACACTGCATCTGGGAAGGCTTTATAAAGCTCAGGAACACGTTGCGTCATAGAACCAGAATGCCAATGCTCAAGCACGCGACCTGTTGATAACCAAATATCAAACTCTTCATCTGGTGACTCTGCTGCAGGCTCGTAAGGCAATGCGAAAATAACCGCACGACCATCTGGCTTACCATAGAACTCAAAGTCTTTACCGGCTTTAACGTATGGATCTGACCCTTCACGGAAACGCCATTTGGTTTCTTTGCCATTAACAACAGGCCAACGTAAACCGTGTTCTTTATGGTATACATCAAAGTCAGCTAAATCATGACCATGACCACGACCAAAAGTAGCGTACTCTTCGAATAAACCTTTTTGGACATAAAAACCAAAATGCTTAGCTTCATCGTTTAAATACTTAGGATCAGCATCACTTAACGGGAACTTCTCAACGTTGCCATTTTGATAAAGCACTTCAAATAAGGTTTTACCTTTGAATGAAGGATTAGCGGCTAATACATCGGCAGGCCACACTTCATCAGTAGTGAAACGCTTAGAGAATTCCATTAACTGCCATAAATCAGACTGTGATTCGCCTGGGGCTTTGACCATTTGATGCCAAAATTGAGTACGACGTTCAGCATTACCGTAAGCACCTTCTTTTTCGACCCACATTGCTGTTGGTAAAATCAAATCGGCGGCTTGAGTCGTTACTGTTGGGTATGCATCAGACACTACGATGAAGTTTTCTGGATTACGGTAACCCGGTAAACCTTCTTCGTTAATATTGGCGCCTGCTTGGATATTGTTGTTCACCTGAACCCAGTAGCAATTTAAATCGCCATCTTTTAAGCGACGGTTTTGCTCTACCGCATGGTAGCCAGGTTTCGGTGGAATAATGCCACTCGGAATACGCCAAATTTCTTCAGCATGTTTTCTGTGCTCAGGGTTAGTTACCACCATGTCAGCAGGTAAACGATGTGAGAATGTACCCACTTCACGTGCTGTACCACAAGCAGAAGGTTGACCCGTTAATGAGAATGGGCTGTTACCTGGCGTAGAGATTTTACCGACTAACAAGTGAATGTTATAAATCAGGTTATTACACCATACTCCGCGAGTATGTTGGTTAAAGCCCATAGTCCAGAATGAAGTCACTTTACGATCTGGATCAGCATACAGCTCTGCCAACTCGATAAGCTTATGTTCTGGTACACCAGACAACTTACTGACAGATTCAACATCATAATCAGCCACAAATTTAGCAAATTCGTCAAAATCAATCGGGGTAGAGTCACCCGCTGTCGCGACGTTTTTAGCTTTCATTTCTAATGGATGCGTTGGACGTAAACCATAGCCAATATCCGTGGTTCCCTTGCGGAAATTAACATGCTTTGTGATGAAATCTTTATTCACTTTGCCATTTTGGATAATGTAATTGGCAATAAAGTTAAGCATCGCCAAATCGGTTTGTGGCGTGAATACAATCGGCAAATCAGCAAGGTCGAATGAACGATGTTCAAAGGTAGACAACACAGCAACTTTAACGTGTGGTGCACTTAAACGGCGATCGGTTACACGAGTCCACAAAATAGGATGCATTTCAGCCATGTTTGAGCCCCAAAGCACAAACGCGTCAGCCGCTTCCATATCGTCATAACAACCCATTGGCTCATCAATACCGAAGGTACGCATAAAGCCACCTACCGCAGATGCCATACAATGACGAGCGTTTGGATCGATGTTGTTTGAACCAAAGCCAGCTTTCATTAACTTAACGGCTGCATAACCTTCCCATACGGTCCACTGGCCAGAACCAAACATACCAACTGCCGTTGGGCCTTTGGCTTTTATGGTCGCTTTCCAACGCTCGGCCATAGTGTCGAACGCTTTTTCCCATGTGATAGGAGTGAATTCGCCATGCTTGTCATATTTACCATCAGTCATACGCAACATTGGCGTTTGCAGACGATCACGGCCATACATAATTTTAGAAAGGAAATAGCCCTTAATGCAGTTTAAGCCGCGGTTAACTTCACTTTTGGCATCACCATGAGTTGCAACAACTTTACCGTCACGGGTGGCAACCATCACTGAACAACCAGTACCGCAAAAACGACAAGGTGCTTTGTTCCATTCTAATTTGGTTTGTTCTGAGCTAGTGATCAGGTTGCTTGCACTTGTAGGTAGTGCTAATCCTGCAACACTTGCCGCTGCGATAGCGGCATTTGCTTTCATAAAATCGCGTCTATTCATTTTCATACTTCACCTTCTTCAAGCTCTTCACTTTGGTGATACACCATGGTGGCAGTCAACACACCAGGAATTGCATTAATTGTTGAGATATCATCCATCAACGATCGTTGGCTCGGACCTTCAACCACTACAACTAACTTAACGTCATTATTAGCTGATAATTCAGCATTTTTGATGGCCATAATTTTTTGTCTTACTTCAGCCATTTTCTCAGGGTGTACTTGGACAATTAGGCTGGTTACGTGAAGTTCATTGCTCATACATCACTCTCGCATTATTTATTATTTTTAGGATTAGCCCGCGCCAGGAGGCCCAGTTAAAATTTGGCTAAACCAGATACTAAAACCCAGTGCGCTAACCAGTAATACAGATAAAATTGGGGCTAGGAAGACGGTTAAAAAGATAAATATCTTTAACTCTAAACCCTTTTTGCTTTCGGTTTCATTACTCATGGACCCTCCAAGAGTGGGGATAAAAACAACAAATCATCATCGCTTCATTGCTTCTTTATTACGACTCGGTGAATTTTATCGTTAATGCAGTAACAATCTATATACTCACAAATTGGTAAAACGAGGTTAATATGATCTAGATCATCAATTTAAATAAATCATTAGCTAGATCAGGGTTACTAAGGATAAATACCGATTAAATAAAGGATTATTTAACGATTTTTTGAACAGTTGTTTCCTTTGTTAGCATCAAGTATAAGCCACTATAAGCAACTTGCGCGGCCAAGATGTTATTAAGGGGTTAATGATGAGATATACCTTGGCATTTGTTGTAGCCATAAAAAAACCGACAGCCACATGGTTGTCGGTTTTGGTTGTAACACGAGAATAAATTAGCTGATGCGGTAACGTAATACTTTTAATGATTTCTGTTCATCAATATCGGCAAAAACGGACGGATTAGCAATTCGCTCAACATAGCTTAATTGTGGTGCGGTATTGGCAACTTGTTGCATTAAAAAATCACAACCGAGTTCAGGAGCATTTAAACACAGTAACACTTCACCTTGCGGGGCAAGCAAGTCAGGCAGACGCTTTAATAAGCGCTCATAATCTTTAGTCGCCACAAAACTGCCACGTTGATTACTCGGTGGATCTGCCACAATTAAATCATACGGTCCAAGCTTGGTTAACTTACCCCAAGACTTAAAAATATCGTGGCCTAAATAGCGCGCTCCTGCAGGTAAGTCATTTAATACATGGTTTTGCTTACCAATGCTTAACGCACCTTTACTCATGTCCATGTTGACCACTTCATCTGCGCCGCCTTGCAAAGCTACTACCGAAAAGCCGCAAGTATAAGCAAATAAATTAAGCACCTTTTTATGTTTTGCATGTTGTTTCACCCATGCTCGGCCATTGGCCATATCTAAAAATAAGCCGTGGTTTTGTCCGCGTAATAAATGGACTAAAAAGCGTGCGCCATTTTCGGTCACAATATGTTGCTCTGGCACTTCGCCATGCAATAACTCACTGAATGTTTGACCACCGTGACGGTATTGATAAACCAAATTAAGTGTTTCTGTTGGTCTTTGCTGCTGCCAAAGTACCACTATAGCGGCCACTAATTCATCGAGTTGCTCGCTTTCGAGCATTTTAAAACTAGTGAGTAATAATACCGGCTTATACCAATCTAAACATAGGTGTTCATCGCCCGCGAATAAACCGCCACGACCATGAAATAAACGGCAAACATCATCACCGAATGTCAAATTAGGGATTACTTGTAAAAAACGCTTCATACACTCTCTTAATTCAATAAACTAAACATTTATTCGGGTTAGGCATCGGTAGTTGATGATTTGTCTTTGCCATCATTATTTACGAGGCTCTCACTGCCATTATTGATATCAGACTCAATCGCCGCAGTTGGTTCATCATCATTAGCCGTAGATTCATTGATCGTTTCTTCAACATCATCCGATAATAAAATTGCCAACCAACTACCCGACTCACTCGACTCTAGACCGATTTTAACAATCATGGTTAAGGGTACCGACAGCAACATACCGACAGAACCTAATAACCAGCCCCAAAAAATTAATGATAAAAATACCACTAAGGTAGACAAGCCTAAACCTTTCCCCATAAAGCGCGGTTCAACCACATTGCCCATTACCATATTAGTTCCCACATACAGTAAACCTGTAATGCCTGCGGCACCTGGCCCCATTTGAATAAAGGCTAATAGCACTGCGGGAATAGCAGCAATAATGGATCCAATATTGGGAATATAGTTAAACAGAAAAGCAATCACAGCCCATAACAACACGTAATCAACACCAATGATGCTCAAACCAGCACCAATAATCACTGCAGTGGCCAAACTGACTAAGGTTTTAATCACCATATATTGATTAACTGAGTTTAAAAACTTATCGATTTGCTTTAAGCGCATGTCTGGATCATCTAACGCTAAATGAAACTTTTTAGGCATAGATTGGGCTTCAAATAACATGAACACGATAGTCAAAATAATCAGAAATAAATTGGCCATCACATTGCCAACACCAGACAACATATTGGTGGTCATGGATAGCGCCATGCCCGGGTCAAAATAGTCGAGGACTTTTTGTTTCGAAATCTGAATATTAAAATCTTGAAGCTTTTCAATAATCCACGCAAATTGTTCTATTAACTGCTGCCTATAAACTGGCATTTGTTTAGAAAACTCATTCACTGAACTGCCAACCAAACTGGCCAACCAAAGGCCCATTAGCACTATGAAGGCCATTAGCAAGATGATTGATAACCATTTGGGAATACGAAAACGCGACATCAATACAATGGCAGGATTACAAATTACCGCTAAAAATGCAGATAATACAAAAGGCACCACGATTGGACTGGCCGTTTTAATTCCCGCTAAAATAATCACTACACAGGCCATCACCACAAAACTACGGACAGCCATAGGCGATTGTTGTAATCCTTTCATAGAACTAAAAATCCTTATTATTGCTTATTAAAATGATTCTATATGCTAAGCTAAACTCAGTAACATATTGCAAACTAAGTTAAAATTTATTGTCGATTCATATATCGGTTGATGACAATATTGGCTTACAACTACTTTTAGGGATCCACTCACTCAATATGAAACCAGAAACCGCTATTATACGCATTAAAAACTTACGTTTACGCACCTATATCGGCATTAAAGAAGATGAAATCAATAACCAACAAGATGTCATCGTCAATGTGGTCATCCATTATTGTGCCGACAAAGCGAGAAACAGCAACAATGTTGCCGATGCGTTGAATTATCGCACCATTACTAAAAATATCATTGCCTTGATTGAAAATAATCGTTTTTCCTTACTCGAAAATCTGACAAATCAAACCCTCGCTATTGCCAGTGAGCATGATTGGGTTGAATTTGCCAGTGTAGAAATAGATAAACCCCATGCACTGCGCTTTGCAGACTCAGTGTCGATGGAATTATGCTATCAAAAAACGCAGTAACAGGCATGTTACGTGCAGAATTTGTGATCATTTTATAAGGTTACCATCGTATATTGTTCTAATGAGTAGAGGGGGAGTTTAGATGAGAATATTAATCACTGGTGCAACTGGATTTGTTGGCAAACGCTTAGTTAAATCGCTTGACGATCACCAACTGATCATATTGACGCGTAATGTTAATAGCGCAAAAAATAATCTTGGCAGTCATCATCAATACTGGCAAACCCTTACTGATAAACAACATCTTAACGATATTGATGCAGTGATCAATCTTGCGGGCGAACCAATAGTTAGTAAACGCTGGAGTAACAAGCAAAAAAAACTGATATGCGACAGTCGTTGGGACATCACCAAAGCCTTAACTCAGCTTATTAGTAAAAGTACTACCCCGCCTCATACGTTTATTAGCGCCTCAGCAATAGGTTACTATGGCAGACAAGACCAAATCCCTGTTGATGAAACAAGTGATTTTCATGAAGAATTTAGCCATGATATATGTCAAAAATGGGAAGACCTTGCACTACAAGCCCAGTCACCACAAACCCGAGTGTGCATTACTCGCATAGGTATTGTGCTTGGGAAAAATGGCGGCGCATTAGCAAAAATGTTACCCCCCTTCAAGCTGGGTTTAGGCGGTCCAATAGGTAATGGCGAGCAAGGAATGAGTTGGGTTCATGTTGATGATTTACTTGGAATCATTCACTACTTACTTAGCAACACAGATTTACAAGGCATCTATAATGCTACCGCACCTCAACCTGTTAGCAATGCTGAATTTGCTAAAGCATTAGGCGGTGCGTTAAATCGTCCAGCTAAAATAACCACGCCACCATTGGCCTTAAGACTGGCAATGGGTGAAATGTCTGAGTTGCTCACTACTGGCCAATTTGTCTTACCTAAACGGGCTTTAGCAGCAGGTTTTGAGTTTCAATACACTGATATCAACAGCGCACTACAACACATTATTAATTCAAAGAGCTAACTCACTGAGCTGATTCAGGGAGCTAATTCACCGAGCTAAAGAGTATCACTTCACCAGCTGTCTAATTTTGTCGATTATGGGTCCATAACGACGTGCAAGTGGTCGATGTTTTTTGTAAATGATGAATAATGGCTCACTGACTACCACATTGTCTGCTTGCTCAGTGGCGAATGATGCGATACGGATATGCTGTGGTTGGGCAAAATTATCCACTGCAAATTGTGGTAGTACAGCAAATGCGAGCCCTTTAGCCACAGGAACAAGAATTTGGTTCAATTGATTAACGTAACTTCTTACAGGCACTTGTAACGCTAATGCCTGTTTGTCAGTAAAATACTGGCTAACTATTTGCGACCAATAATGCATTGCATCTGGATGACTGACCATTCCAAGTTCCATGAGTTGTTCAAATGTAACCGATTGATGTGGGTACGACTGAGGTAACAACA
>NZ_JACJFI010000135.1 GCF_014164505.1 Shewanella sp. SG41-4
CCACCAGCTTAGGTGTACCAGCAAGCCAAATTCATTATGAATTCTTTGGCCCATCTGAAGCGTTAACCGCTTAATAGTCTAACAAGCAAAAAAAAGCCCTAACCATAAAGTCAGGGCTTTTTTTAAACTGTAGAATTTTAATCTACAAATTTAAATATAATGTAAATTAGAACGGAATATCATCATCCCACCCGTTATTCAGCTGGCGATTGCATTCGTTAAAAATATCGAGTGAATGAGCTTAAATAACCTGAGCTCGGGATAATAAACGCCTTTCAAACAACCCTTTGTCCTGCTAACTGTGTTGAATCGACTTACAATAGGCTAGCTATTGACGCGTCAATTCGCCTTGTTAACATAACAAATGACAAGCTTGAAAGTGAGCTTGGTTAACATGCTGATTTTAAATAGCTAAGTTCATCCATTATCCCGAGTTCTGGTTAAATAAACTGGATAGCGCACATGGTCAAATCATCCTGAAACTCTGAAAAACCACAAAATTGCTTCATTTGCTGCTCTAAATACTCCAGCATAGCTTCGGGTTCATCGGGCGCTGCGCTGATGGCTTTTTCTAAGCGATCGAAACCGAATAACTCTTTGTGAGCATTTTGCGTTTCGATGACCACATCGGTATACACAAATAAGATATCACCCACATCAACACTGACCCGGTAAGTATCCCAATTTTGCTCACGCAACACCCCAATAGGAATGCCGCCTTGATCTAAGGCAACCAGCCTGTTGGCTTTTTTCAAATAGGCGTGGGGATGGCCTGCATTTGCATAAATAAGTTCTTTTCCTTTGAAGTTATAACGCAACACTGTGGCGGTTAAAAAGCTGCCGCGTGGCTTTTTAGTAAAAAAATGTTGATTGATATAATTGAGTACTTCAGAAGAACTGCTGTTTAAATCTTTTGGCTCAAAGGTGCGTAGGATGGCGTCTATCATTGCGGTTTCTACTGCGGCGGCGGGGCCGTGACCCGATACGTCAGCAATAATCATTCCGATATCGCCTCGGACATCCGGGCGACTTTTACCAAGATCAACAATGTCTAAATAATCGCCGCCAGCACCTTTCATCGCTTTATAGGTATAAGCCATTTTGACAGAACTGAGTTCGATATTTTTGTCTGGCAACATCAATTGTTGTAAGCGTGAAATCTCTTCTATCTCATCGCGGATCCACGTTTGGGCAGCGTTAAGTTGTGAAGAGACTTCAGAAAACTGGAAGCTTTTTAATTGGTACAAAAGCCTAAAATACAGCGAGCTAATATGATTTGGCTCGGTTTCTACGGGTAAATCGAGCAGAATAATGCAGTCAAACAAGCTCGATTCTTTACCAAAAGGTAGCACCCAACACATTTTACCGTCGTCATTTAATGGCAAAATTTCAGTTATATTATGTTGTAACGGCAATGCTTGAAACTGTTGATAGAGCCTACTGTAATGCTCATCACACAAGGATGAAAAATTACAGCTGACCTGGCCATTTTTTTTAATTAAGTAATAATTAAATTCACTTAATGTGACGGCCAAATTGGTTTTAAACCATAACGTTTCATCAATAATGCGATTTGCTAGTGCTCTATCTATGTTCAAGGGAAAACCTTACGTTTGGGCTAATTTAGCAGCAAGGGCTTCATTCAAACCAGAGACACCGCTTTTTTTCAAGGTACTTTTATAGTCGTTACTAAAGGTACGGATCATCGATAAACCTTCAGCAACAAAGTCGTAAATTTTCCATTCATTATTACGTTGATAAAGCTGATATGAAACCGGAATGATATTTTCTTTGGTATGAATTTCAGTGTCGACGGATGCATACACTTTTTTCTTAATGGTTTCATTGGTGTAATCAACAGTCTGATTATCATACTGTTCTAGCAACACGATATAGGTATCGACTAATACACCTTTTAATAACACCATAAATTGACGTTTTTCAGTATCGCTTGCCTCTCTCCAATACTTACCTAGCACTCGTTGTGCAGAGGCTTGTATGTCGACGTGTTTTTCAATCACGGCACTGAGTGATTGTTTTTTCTGGTCAACTGACAAGGCACTATCTGATGCGATACTAATGATATCTGCCACACCCAATTTAACCCGTGCAGTAGGCTCTTGCGCTGCAAAAGCTAAAGACGGCATGACTAACATCATGATTAAAAAAATTATTGATTTCATTATTTATCCTGACTAAACATATATTTGCTGATTAACTCTTCTATACTGATTGATGATTCTGTTTCAATAAACTCTTCACCATCTGCCATGTTAACTTCTGAGCCACCGGTAGATATTTTAACAAATCTGTCGCCGATAATACCAGATGTACGAATAGAGGCGATGGAATCATCAGGTACAGTAATCGCATTATCTAATGATATTTTAACGACAGATTCATACGCTTTAGGGTCGTAGCTAATTGATTGAATTAACCCAACTCGTACACCAGACATTTCGACAAAGGCGCCTTCTTTTAAACCTGAAGAATTTTCAAATTTAGCCACTAAGGTGTAGTTACCACTATTAGAAACCGATGCTCCACCAATGGTAATTGACATAAATACCAAAGCCCCTATCCCGAATAACACAAACAGGCCGACGAGAAAATTGACGTAATTGTTTTTCATTGATACCTCTAGTTATAGCGCTAACGAGCTAACGATATAGTCACTAAACAACATAATAATTGCACTCATTACCACCGCCTGAGTGGTGCCATTGCTGACGCCTTCAGCGCCCATATTTTTTTGATTTAGGTGTAAATAAAAGCCGTAATACAAAGGTATCCACATAATAAACAAACCAAATACCAGTGACTTTATTTGACCAACCAGCACATCTTTAAAGCTAATCGTATCCATTACACCTTGAATATACGCACCAGGACTTTCTCCTTGAATGTGTACTCCAACGATATAACCACCGCCAATGCCCACCAAGTCAAACACGGCCGTTAGCATAGGCACACAAAATAATGCAGCCAATAGTCTTGGCAGCATCACATATCGGTAACTGTTAATCGCCATGCAATCAAGCGCATCAAATTGTTGCTCGTTGCGCATAATACCAATTTCTGAACAGGTGGCAGAGCCTACTCTTGCTATCACCATTAATGCTGTCATCACCGGACCCAATTCTTTAATCAGGCTCAAGGCAACTGCCGAACCCAATAAATCCACTGAACCGAAGCGCACCAAGGTATCGTAAAACTGCAGTGCCACAACCATACCGGTAAACAGCGCGGCAACAATAATGACAATTAAAGACCGATTACCAATAAAGTATATCTGCTTAATTACTTGCTTAAATGACACCAGCCCAGTAAATAAACTGCTGATAATACGCAGTAAAAACAATGTTGCTAGGCCGACACTATCAATATTTTTACGCGTGGCAGCGCCCAAATTACTTATCGAATTAAATAAGGCGTTCATTATATTTTATCCTTATTTAACAGCCGATTAAGATAAACCTCACCATCATCTCTGTAAGTGTTTGGTTGACGGTTGATCATGTTTTGAATACGTTCATCTGGTGAGTTTTTAATCTCATCAACGGTGCCATTCGCCACCACTTCACCAGCAAACAATACCACCACGCGATCGGCAATTTTAAACACACTTTCTAACTCATGAGTCACCACCACGATGGTCATGTTCATGGCATCTCTTAAGGTGAGAATAAGCTCGTCAAGTTCAACTGCGGTCGTGGGATCAAGCCCTGCTGAAGGTTCATCAAAAAACAGTAATTTAGGGTCCATGATAACGGCCCTAGCCAGTCCAGCTCGTTTGAGCATGCCACCAGATAACTCCGAAGGCATTAGATGACCTGTTCCAGCCATGTTCATTAATTCAAGCTTCATCCGCACCATAATATCAATGGTTTGGGTATCTAAAGAAGTATTATGCTCTAAGGGTAATCTGACATTATCAGCCACCGTCAATGAACTTAACAGTGCACCGCCTTGGAAAGCCACGCCCATTTTTTTGCGTAAGTTGCGTAATTGCTTATTTTTGGCAGTAAAAATATTCACACCATCAATCATGATAGTGCCTGATTTCGGGGTTTTAAGCCCGAGCATATGGTTAAGCAAGGTACTTTTACCAGAACCTGACCCGCCCATCACCACCAGAATTTCGCCGGGGTTGACCTCTAAATTGACGTCTTTGAGTACATGGGTCTCGCCATATTGGGCAAACAAATGCTCTACTGTAATAATAGGCTTAACCATTGTTACTCACAGCACTTACTGAATCAGCTAAGTTAAACACCGTGTTCAAACGGGTTAGTTGCAATACTTGAAGCGGTGAACCATTAGCACCAACGATATGAAACTCAGTGTCGTTTTCTCTGGCTTCATTGAAGGCCTCAACCAGTGAAGCCATGCCTGAGCTATCGATATATTGTAGATGGGTGAAATCGACAATGATGTTATTTTTACTCTTAATTAATTTTATGATGTCGAGTTTGATACTGCGCGAATTGCTCAGATCAACCTCACCATAAAGCTTAACCACTTGGTAATTGTTATGTGTCTCAATTTCAATATTCATTTCATATCACTCAAATTTAACCGTCAGCTCTAGCCAATTACCTTTGCCTTTATGTGGGATAAGTCTTACTTTTTCAGCCACATAATGAATGAGGCAAAGACCTAACCCTCCCGGTTTACATAAATTGTTTTCTGTCGGAGTTAATTGCTTGTCAGTAATCTGCGAACACACATCTTTAATCACAAATAGCGCATGCTCATCATTACTGCTGACCACTATTTCTATGCAGCCCTTTTTCGACATGTGATAACCATGACGAATAACATTGGCGCAAGCCTCGTCAACGGCTAATACGATTTCATTGACTTTACCTTCGCTAAAAGGAAAATCGCGGCATGCATCTACCACAAATTCGCGAATATTTTTTAATTCACTCGTACAAGATGAAAACGTTTTGATGTTTGACATTGGCTAGTCCGTTATCTCCAAATCAGTGTTACCGTCTAATTTGTTGTCTGCAGGTGCATCATTTAATAGCTCATCATCTAATAGTTCGTCATCAAACTCTAGATCAAATTCATCTGATTCTGTCTCATCCACTTTACCGTCATTGACCAAGTGCGCATGACGCTGCAGGTAAACATCTTTAACATAACCATATGGATCTAACGATCCGTCTAATATGGGTTCATATTGCTGAAATTCAATCCGACTGTCTAAACCTTCCAGCACAAACTTTCCGGCCCGTTGTTCAAACGACAGAATAGATAAGGGATAAACAAACACATCAACAAAATCGCCAACGGTATTACGTGCAGTACTGGCACCATAAACAGGCCACATAATAAAAGGTCCGTTGCCAATACCCCAAACACCAAAGGTTTGCGCAAATGTTTCTTCTTTTTTCATTAATCCCATATCGGTAGCTGGATCAAAAAGCCCCACAAGGCCGATTGTGGTGTTGACCACAAAACGTAAAACACTGCTACCGCTGTCGGTCACTTTCCATTGTAAGAGGTTATTAACTGCGTAAAGAGGTTCACTTAGATTAGACAGTAAATTAGTCACACTTTGTCGGATCGGCTGAGGGACTTTCTCGTAGCCTTCTGCTGCTGGTTTTAAAGCGTACTTATCCATGACCTTGTAGTTAAAGTCCCAGCTTTTACGATTAACCGATTCAAATGGATCACCCGGTGTAGAGGGGTTAGCACAGCCACTAAAAAAGAGTAAAGTGACGCCAATAACTAACAGTCGACCAATTATTCCCACCCATTCCTCCGGATTTTTTAAACAAGTTATGTGCTAACCATATCGGTTTTGAGCACGATATTTTATATCGTTAGCCACATTCAAGATTGAAAATATAACATTAAAATAATGAAAACCCTCAATACATTTTTGAGTGAGCGTTCAACAATCACTTGTATCATCATTAAATCCGCTAAATAGTTCATGTTATCAAGTCAGGAATGGCTTAACCTATCTAGGTTACTTATTGAATATTGGTCGGTATTGCTCAGTTATGCTCAATTGTTGCAGAACATTACAAGCCGTTAAGAATCATTTGCTTAATTTTGTGGGCCTTTACAAAATGATCCAATTGGTGAGTGTGAATCCACCATGTTGCCGCTTCCATCAATAATTGAGGATTATCATTTTTGTTGGCAAAAAATGCATAAAACGACAAACCGACGTTATCACCTTTTGTCGCGATTTTTTTATCACAAACATCAATAATTTTCGTTCTTAATTCATCTCTCATTATTTACTCAGTCGCTTAAATAGATTTAATACCAAATGGTCTACATCATCGTTAATGCCATCAGCACCAGCAATACCTCGGTCAGCCGATTGGCTAACTGCTAATCTCGGAAAAAAGCCGTGTATAACGCCAAAATATCTTCGGCAATATTCCTCAACACCGACGGCTAATAATCAACAAAAGTGATTCTATCGACACAACCAAAGGCTTCATATAAACACGTTATATTGTCAGGTAGGTAGTAACAACAAAGTTTGTCACCATGAGCATAATGACTATTTTACCTCAAGTGATTATAGAGAAAGCCCAATTAACGGCGTAGACTCGATGTTTACTGTTTTTGTTTCAGAGAACGAGACTCGTCATGAAATTCCTTGTTGATATTCACGCGCATACTATAGCGTCAACTCATGCTTATAGTACCGTCCATGATTACCTTTGTGTTGCTAAAGCCAAAGGTATCAAGTTATTCGCCATTACCGATCATGGTCCAGATATGGCTGATGCGCCCCATTTTTGGCACTTCGTAAATATGAGAGTATTGCCTAGAATAGTCGACGGTGTTGGTGTGCTACGTGGTATTGAAGCGAATATCAAAAATGAACATGGCGAGATTGATTTTTTTGGTGATTATTTGCAAGAGCTCGATATCGTGTTGGCAGGTTTTCATGAACCCGTGTTCCCACCATCGACTAAAGAGGTTCACACTACAGCACTTATTAACTGTATTGAAAGTGGTAATGTCGACATTATTACTCACCCTGGCAACCCTGCTTATCCAATCGATATTAAGCGCGTCGCCTGTGCCGCTGCCAAACATAACGTGGCGCTAGAAATAAATAACTCCTCTTTTTTGACGTCGAGAAAAGGCAGTACATGTAACTGTATTGAAATCGCCAATGCAGTAAAAGCAGCAGGTGGATTGCTCGTTATGGGTTCTGACTCACACGTTGCTTTTAGCTTAGGCGAGTTTGAAAAAGCCATTGAGGTCATTGAAACAGTGGAATTTCCAATTGAACGCTTACTGAACCGTAGTCCCGAAGCGTTGTTGAGCTTTTTGACGGCGAGAGGTCATAAGTCACTTGATGAATACTCTGTTTTAATTGAATAAAACATTTTATATCTCAAAACTGCCACAGTGATATTTACACCATAAAGATACCGCTGGCAGAGTCAGTCTCGTTGCTTCTCTAACGTAGAAAACAAAAAGGCCTGCAAAAGCAGGCCTTAAAAGTTTAAATCAACACATTGGATTGTGTAATCTCTAGTGGAAATTAGAACGGAATATCGTCATCCCAGCCTTCGTCTAAATCTGGAGTGAAGTTTTGTTGTGGCTGTGGTGCTGGACGCTGTGCTGGGGCATTTTGTGGTTGGAAATTACCCTGAGGTGCAGCGGCAGGCTTTGGTGCATAAGCAGGTGCTGCTTGTTGCGCTGGCGCAGATTGCTGGTAACCACCACCTTGCTGGCCAGAATTTGGCTGAGCTTGGTATGCTGCATTACCTGCAGCTGGCGCAGTTTGATTGTATTGTGGTTGTGGCGGACGAGCTTGAGGAGCCGGTGCAGGACGAGACGGTTGTTGTCCCATATTTTGTCCAGCGTTTTGCCCTGAGCTTTGACCTTGCCCTTGATATTGACCACCACCGGCATTATCGCCTGAGTTGCGGCTGTCTAACATTTGCATTTCCATAGCGTTGATTTCAGTCTTATAACGGTCTTGACCGGTAGTCTGATCCTGCCACTTACTGGTTTGCAATTTGCCTTCTAAATATACTTTAGAGCCTTTCTTTAAGTACTCGCCAGCAATTTCTGCAAGACGACGATACATAACAATGTTGTGCCACTCGGTACGTTCTTGCATTTGACCTTGTTGGTCTTTCCACGACTCACTGGTCGCTATAGTAAAGTTGGCAACAGCATTGCCGTTTGGCATGTAACGAACCTCAGGGTCTTTGCCTAAGTTACCGACCAAAATCACTTTGTTCACTGAACCTTTACTCATAAAACACCTCTTTATTCTTTAAATACAATAATATAAATTCTATTTTAACCCACACTTACTATATAGTTGATTATGAGTTGTTATTTATCACCAATATTACCAAATAAGGACGTCACTGTAGAGTCACTTATTTTACGCTCTAAATTGGTAACTTCTGCTTTTGCATGTGTAAGGCGGACCTGACCGGAGTGTTTTGTCTCATACCGTTCTACAACATTAGCGATCTGTCTAACGCGTCCATCAATGCGTGAGTTCAACAGTGATGCAAGGACAAATATCTCAGACTCTAACGACTGTATAATTTGAGTATTGGAATTATCGTTAACCTTTTTGTAACTTACCTCAAGCTCGACAAACTGCCCTAGAAGTACTTGATACTCATTTGTTAGTTCTTTAATTTCAGCTCGGAGTCTTACAATCGACTCCGATTTACTTTCAATTTTCTTTGCGATAGTTTTTCGTTTTGAATTCTTTGTTGAAGCAGACTCGATCAACGCATCTAGCTCAAGCATAAAATCTTTGTGAATATATTGCTTATCGCTTTTTTTTCCATAAAGTGTCGTTTCACCAACACTTGTGCCATCAGTAAATTTTGCATTTTTAATTACCGATGATTGATTTATTTTCTCAACTATATTGTTTGTTGCTAAATCAATGACTGAAGCTCTTAAAGCCTGATAAAATGCTTCTTTCCCGTGCCGGCTTCTATTTGGTCTAAGCATTTCAACTCCAATCAATGTAGCGATAAAAGAATGTCTTTAAAACCAACATTTCTAGCAGCGCTCACAGCTGCATCAATGCTCTTAAAAACTCGAAGTTGATCACCTCTTTGAGCTGTCATACAAGCGTCTTTAGTTTTGGTTTTAGCGTTTGCTATCAATATATATCCATTGCCTAATGGTGAATAAGTAATAGTGCATCCTACGAAACCACCAACATCAAACTGCAATCTTAACTCATGTAACTTCATCAATTTATATCCAAACTTGAAAATGAAATTAGCTCATAAGTCAAAATAAAAATCCACAGTATAATGACTTGTAGCAAACCAATCAAAAACAAAAAATGCACAATCAAATTCAATTTTTGATTGTATCATCTAAACCGAAATTTGACCAATCGTATTTTGATTTTGATTTTTTTAAAAAATAAATTATTAGTACATTAGCCCGACTAAAAATTTAAACTATGTATTTTTCCTGACTATACATCATCAATCTCAGCAATGCGAAATAGGCGTGTAATTATGCCCATATAAACTAAACCACTAGTGATTTGTAAGTGCTACCCTCAGTGTCAACTTAACTTTTACAAAACATGAAACTACTTGATATTAGATCCATGTAAAAGCTGAAAACATGCGGTAAGTCATTGATAATTGTATTTCAATGCTTGTTTTCAGCTTTTACATGGATATTTAATTCGTAATTTATGCATCAAAATTTTGTTTTTAATGCTCAATAAAGAAAAAATTACCTGTTTGATCTTCTTTATAACTTCAATTAACGTATCAGCGACTGAGGTCATTACCTGCTTAGAGCAATTATGTGACCTCAGCAGCCTCTTACCCTGGCAGATTAATAGGCAGGGCGTAGTTTGTCGGACGCTTACAGTGAAGGTTTTAAATCGTTAGATGAAGCGCGTAAATGGGTCAATGAATTTGTTTATTGGTACAGCAACGAGCATCGCCATAGCAGGATTAAGTTTGTGACACCACACCAGAGCGATGGTCAAAAGAAGAGCGAAACTGGCAGCCAATAGGCGCTGCGGCGTTAAATCTAGGGCAACATAAAGACGCTGCTTAACAATTTAGGCGACAACTGTCTTGAAAAACGCCGTTAACCGCATAAGGTAATGCTCTGCTAATTCTGGTCTAAAAAATTCCAATCACTCATTGTGACCTCTAATTACACGTAATTATCTAACTCATGTATAATTATACGCAAGACAGGTAAATATGTGTAATTTGATTTACGGGTTTATTCCTATTCAATTAATTATTGTCTGAAAGCGAAGGGGACAAATGATATTCTCACTATCGCTTCCTCACCTTGGAATAGTGGTTCACACCCATCAAGACTTACATGCACATCGCCCCCCCCCCCCGGAATTCCATTTAGGATGAATTGGTTAGGCCTATTTTACTGTTGTGGTCAATATAAATTGGCCACAGGTATAGAGCTTTTCCATACGTTTTCGAACCTGAAATCAGTTGACTTTTACCACCCCGTAACTCAAAAGTGTCCAGAAATGAGCCTAGACGAGTAAATCACTTTTGCCCCAAAGTTGGTTAGTGGATTTAATCATTTAGAATATGTTCATATCGATTTGCCATAGATTTTCTCATGTAAAGATAGGGAGGCGTTTCTCACACCTTATAACTAGCACGAATGAATCTAAACTACTGGCCACTATTGATTTTCTCTACAGTTTATTCATGCTTTAATACAGTATTAGGTGATTACAGCCCTCTTCCAGACAAACAATATTTACAGGTTATCTCAATGAAGAAGAAAAATGACTTCGAAGAAAAAGAAAAAAAGCTACGTGAAAGGTTTTTAGACCAAGCAAATAGAGCTATTGCATTAAGGAATAAAGATCGAGAGTTTCACGGATTAGAGAGGGAGTTTTTATATCAGCAAGCTCAGATGACCGTTGACTATGAACGCTCAAAAGATATTCACCACGCACGTGATGTTGGTAATGTGAGAGAAACCATATTAAGAGATTTCTTGAGTAACAACGGCTGTTTGCCAAAGAAATATTCAGTTTCAGCTACTAGTGTCAGGGTTGCTTCTCCTTCAGGGCATTTAAGTCGTGAAATGGATATCGTTCTTTATGACTCTGATGAGTTGATTACTTTGATGAACAGAAGAGATATGTATGAAGTTTACCCTGTTGAAAA
>NZ_JACJFI010000136.1 GCF_014164505.1 Shewanella sp. SG41-4
AAAGCCAAGGCTGCCACCGAACTTGGCCTAAAAACGTATCAACGAATTGAAAACTTATTTGATGAAGGTGTTGTCGCACGGCAAAAACGTGATGAAGCTTACACTCAATGGCAAGCGGCTAAATACTGTTATCACAAATAGATCAGTTCGAATGGATGATGGCAAATACACCTGGGGTTGAGTCAACGGCAAGCTTGGCTTCTATTGCTAAGAAAGTGAATGCAGGATTTAACGAAGGTAACCCTAAGTGGGAGATTTTACCGCGTACCACCGCGAGTTTAGTCCAAGCCGTTGGCCAAGTACCGACAACATCTGGTTTGCTCAATAGTAATTGTTCTGTGATGCCAGTGTACTTGTTCTTAAAAGATCACAAAGCTGAAACCATTGAGGTGGTTGTAGACAAAGTTAAAGCGGTTGCCGCACAACTTAACTCTGACACTTTGCAATTTAAGTTAGCATCTGGTCCAGTTGGTGTCATGGCCGCCACAAATGAAGCCGTGAGCGAAGCTCAGTTACCAATGATGCTATATGTATATGGCGCTGTGTTTGTACTGTGTTTAATTAGCTTTAAGTCACTCAAAGCGACAATTGCGGTAATTATTCCACTTTATGTGGTATCAACATTAGCGCAAGCATTAATGACCTTGCTTGATATTGGTTTAGCGGTGAGTACCTTACCGGTGATTGCATTAGGTGTGGGTATTGGTGTCGATTACGGCATTTATATCTTGTCGACGATGTCCAATAAACTCAGTAATGGCATGCCGGTGCAACAAGCATATTTCGAAGCACTCGTTGAACGTGGTAGTGCGGTTATCTTTACCGGCCTAACGTTAGCCATTGGAGTGAGCACTTGGTTCTTCTCAGACCTTAAATTCCAAATGGATATGGGGATTTTGCTCACATTTATGTTTTTAGTGAATATGTTGGGAGCAATTATTATTCTACCAGCACTTTCTGCGATGTTTTGGCCGAAAAAGTAACTAAAACATGTAATTAAAATAAAAAAGGGAGCTTAGCTCCCTTTTTTATTTGCATAGTTACTCTATGCAAACGACTTAAATGTCATTTTAAACACTAATCTATGCTGTCGACTGGATTTATAGAGGATGTACCACTAAAATTTTCCTCGATATAGCAGCAATTTAGTAATAAACTTTGCACCAGATCTCAAATATGAGTTTCTTTTGTTAAACGAAAAACAGTTATTTACGTGATATACACAAAATGACTCGGACCGACAGAATCAACAAGCCGAAGCATCCATATAATGATAAGAGCGCTGCCATAGACGCTTAAGGAATCTGCAAAATGGCCTTGAAAGATGCAATGCCTTCAGTACTACTGGAAAATGTAGTCAATTTAATTCACACAAAAATCCCTCATTCTCAAGCCAAACAAGTTGAGCAATTTGCCAATTGCCTCTACGCACATATGTCAAAAGACGATCTCAATGCTCGTAATGACAGTGATTTATATGGTGCTGTAGTGAGCCTTTGGAATGCGCTAAATAAAACGGCCCAGGATAAAACACACATCCGTGTATTTAATCCTAGCCAAGCAAAACATGGCTGGCAGTCAACTCATAGCATTATTGAGGTTATCCAACTTGATATGCCTTTTTTGGTTGACTCGCTCTCAATGGCGTTAAATCGAATGGGTATCACTGCCCACGTGATGTTGCATACGCCATTAGCTGTAGTTCGTGGCAATAATAACAATGTGACAGATGTGTCATTTGTTAATGACACGACAGATAGCAGCAATAATGTTGCTGTATTCTTGGTCGAAATTGATAAACAAAATAGTGATGCTGACATTAAGGCGATTGAAAAAGAAATTCAATCTGTACTTGCTGATGTCTCAGCGTCGGTCAATGACTGGCAGTTAATGTCAGATACATTAACCGATACTATTAAGCAATTACCTTCACGCCCTTTCCCTGGTGATAAAACGGAACTGAAAGAGTCAGTTGATTTCTTAAACTACTTGAACAACCATCATTTCACTTTGCTCGGCTATCGTTATTACGATTTAAAACGTGTTGAAGGTGATGTTGAGCTTGTTCCTAATATTGAATCTAGCTTAGGGCTAATGAACCGTTCAAAAACCTCACACAGTGAGCGCGGTTTATTACTTTCAAGTTTATCTGATTCAGCCCGTAAAGAGGCATTAGATGAAAGCTTACTTGTTCTCACCAAAAGTTCTGCTAAAAGTCGTGTACATCGTCCGGCTTATGTAGACTATATTGGTGTAAAACGTTTCGATAAAAAAGGCAACGTGATTGGTGAAGATCGCTTCATTGGTTTATATGCTTCAAATCTTTATAACCGTAGTCCACGCGAAATTCCATTATTGGGCGAAAAGGTTCAGCGCATTCTTGATAATTCTGGGCTAACTCCGCGCTCGCATGATTATAAAGCGTTGATGAACATTCTAGAAAACTTACCTCGAGATGAGCTAATCCAAGCTAAAGATCGCGAGCTATCAAACATAGCTCACGGTATTTTGGAAATGCAAGATCGCGATAAGTTAAAGCTGTTTGTGCGTAAAGACGGTTATGGTCGTTTCTTGTCGTGTTTAGTATATGTGTCTAAAGACCGCTACAACACTAAGTTACGTCAAGACACTCAACGCATTTTGGCACAACATTTCCAAAGTAATGAAGATGTTGAGTTCACCACGTATTTTTCTGAGTCTACTCTGGCTCGCACTCACTACATTATCAAAGTTGATAATAATAATATGGATGTTGATGTGGCCGCCATTGAAAAAAATCTTATTGAAGCCGCTCGCTCGTGGGATGACAAACTGCACACTGCATTAAACAATGCAGTGGGTGAACAAGCTGGAACAGGACTGACAAAGCGTTATTTAAATGCGTTCCCACCTAGCTATAAAGATGATGTATTACCAAGTTCTGCTGTGGTTGATATGCAGCATTTAGAAGCTTTGGATGATGATCATAAGTTAGGCATGTTGTTCTACCAGCCACAAGAGTCGGCGTTAAATGACAATAAAGTTCGCTTAAAACTGTTCCATAAAGACGAGCCAATTCATTTGTCTGATGTGTTGCCAATGCTTGAAAACTTTGGTTTACGCGTGATCAATGAACGTCCGTACGAAGTGAAAACAAATGATGGCGCGACATTCTGGATTTTAGATTTCTTAATGACAGTGCAAGGCGCTGCCACAGAGAATCTAGCCGACAGCCAAGATCGTTTCCAAACGGCTTTATTACAAGTGTGGCAAAAGAAACTAGAAGATGACGGCTTTAACCGCATGGTGCTTTCAACTGGCTTAAGCGGTCGCGAAGTGTCCATTTTGCGTGCATATGCCAAATACATGCGTCAAATAGACGCGACTTTTAGTCAGTCTTATATTGAAGAAACATTCAGCCGTTATCCGAAACTTGCGGATTTATTGGTTAAAATGTTTATACGTAAATTTAATCCTAAGTTAAAAACGCGCACATTAAGCAAGTTCCTTGAACAAGTGAACTTACAACTTGATGATGTTTCAAGTTTAGATGATGACCGAATTATTCGTCGTTACTTAGATTTAATTAACGCCACATTAAGAACTAACTTCTATCAAACTGCCGTTAGTGGACAAGCTAAAGACTATATTTCGTTTAAATTTTCACCAAGCTTAATCCCAGAAATGCCTAAGCCGATGCCTAAGTTTGAGATTTTCGTGTATTCGCCTCGTGTTGAAGGTGTGCATTTACGCGGTGGTAAAGTGGCCCGTGGTGGTTTACGTTGGTCAGACCGTCGTGAAGACTTCCGTACTGAAGTATTAGGCTTAGTAAAAGCACAACAAGTTAAAAACACCGTGATTGTGCCTGTAGGCGCAAAAGGTGGCTTTGTGTGTAAGCAACTGCCGACAGAAGGTGGTCGCGAAGCATTATTCACTGAAGGGCAAGAATGTTACCGAATCTTTATTCGTGCTTTATTAGATATTTCAGACAACATTGTTAATGGTGAAGTGGTTCCACCTGCGGATGTTGTACGTCACGATGAAGACGATCCATATTTGGTTGTTGCTGCTGACAAAGGCACAGCAACATTCTCAGATATTGCTAATGCGATTGCGATTGAATACAACTTCTGGTTAGGCGATGCGTTTGCCTCTGGTGGTAGTAACGGTTATGACCATAAAAAAATGGGCATTACTGCACGCGGTGCATGGGAGTCGGTTAAACGTCATTTCCGTGAAATTGGTGTAGATTGCCAAACCACTCCATTTAGTTGTGTGGCGATTGGCGACATGGCTGGTGACGTATTTGGTAATGGTATGCTGCTATCTGAGCAAACTCAATTGGTCGCTGCATTTAACCATATGCACATCTTTATTGACCCTACGCCCAAAATTGCAGAAAGCTATGCTGAGCGTCAGCGTTTATTTATTCTGCCACGCTCAAGCTGGGAAGACTATAACGCTAAACTGATTTCTAAAGGCGGCGGGATATTCTTACGCTCTGCTAAGTCAATTAAATTGACACCAGAAATCAAGAAGATGTTAGACACTGACAAAGACACCATGAACCCAACTGAACTGATGAAAGAACTACTGAAAATGCCAGTAGACTTGATTTGGAATGGTGGTATTGGTACATACGTTAAGTCGAGCAAAGAATCAAATGCAGAAGTAGGCGACCGTGCCAACGACACCTTACGTGTTAATGGTAAAGAAGTACGTGCCAAAATCATCGGTGAAGGCGGTAACTTAGGTTGCACTCAATTAGGCCGTATTGAATACTGCGCTAATGGCGGCCGTATGAACACCGACTTCGTTGATAACGTTGGCGGTGTTGATTGCTCTGACAATGAAGTTAACATCAAAATCTTCTTAAACACGTTAGTGGCAGAAGGTGAGTTAACCGTTAAACAGCGTAACCGTTTACTTGAAGACATGACTGACGAAGTCAGTGAAATTGTGATTAAAGATTGTAAAGATCAAACCCGTACGATTTCGGTTACCCAAGTACATGGTGTGTCACAGCTTAAAGAGCAAATTCGTTTTATTCAGTATCTTGAAAAAGACGGTAAACTTGACCGCGCACTTGAGTTCTTACCAACTGATGACGATCTTGCCGAACGTTTAGCCAATGGCCGTGCTTTAACTCGTCCTGAGTTATCGGTATTAGTTGCTTACGCTAAAATGGTGCTTAAAGAGCAGCTAGTGACACCTGAAATCACTGAAGATGCATTTTTAAGCAAACTATTAGTGGCTTATTTCCCTAAAAAGTTACAAGCAAAGTACGCTGACAAAATGATTGCGCATCCTCTACGTGGTGAAATTATTGCTACCTCATTAGCCAATGAATTGGTCAATGATATGGGCTTTAATTTTGTACAACGTATGCAAGATGAGACCGGTGCAACAGTTGCTGAAGCGGCTATTAGTTATACTATGGCCCGAGAAATCTTTGGTCTTGATGAATTAACTACTTCTATTACTGATTTAAACGGTGTTATTCCGGCACATGTGCAGGGTGAAATGTTACATCAGTTGCGTCGTAATATGCGACGTGCATGTCGTTGGTTTATTCGTCATCGTAATCGTGCTCATGATATTGATCAAACTGTGGCATTCTTTAAGCCTGTATTTGAACAGCTTAAAGCCAACGTTGACCAGTATATGATAGTAGCTGAAGTGAAAGTGATTTCTGCTCAAATTACAGCGCTAATAAATGAAAATGTACCTAAAGCAGTTGCACAAGTTGTGGCTAAAATGAGTACATTATTCTCTGCGTTAGACATTGCACAAATTGCTCAAATTGAGAATAAGTCAGTTGAACTGGTATCAGAAACTTACTTTAAACTCGGTGCTAAAGTTGAATTACATTGGTTCTTAGAACAAATCAGTGCTCAACCTGTAGCTAACCATTGGCAAGCACTTGCTCGTGCGGCATTCAGAGAAGAACTTGATTGGCAACAACGTGCATTAAGTTCTGCAGTATTACGTACTTGTACAGATACTTGTGACGCAGATAGTGTTATTAATCAATGGATTACATTAAACAAGCCATTGCTTGAAAGATGGTATCACATGTTAGCGGACTTCAAGGTTTCTCAAACCCATGAATTTGCTAAGTTCTCAGTCGCCTTAAGAGAACTGAACTTGCTGATTTTGCATTGCGAAGGTCAGAAGTAGTTTTTATAATGTGAATAAGCCCTGGCGATTGCCGGGGTTTTTTTTAGGTCTAGGAGAAAACATGTTTTACAAACTCGCGCAAAAAGTAATGTTTCAGATGGACCCTGAGTTAGCCCACAATATAGCGATTGGCAGTTTGAAAATGACTGGAAACAATTTGCTAAATTGTTTCTATCGTCAACAGGTTAAATCTGCTCCAGTAACCTGTATGGGACTGACGTTCCCAAATCCTGTTGGCTTAGCAGCAGGATTAGACAAAGACGGTGAGTCAATTGATGCTTTTCATGCGATGGGTTTTGGTCATGTTGAAGTAGGAACCGTAACACCACGCCCACAAGCCGGGAACGATCAACCTCGTTTATTTCGATTAAAACCTGCCAAAGGCATAATTAATCGTATGGGCTTTAATAATAAAGGTGTCGATAATCTGGTTCGTAATTTAATGGCCAAAAAATCTGACATTATGGTTGGCGTGAACATAGGTAAAAATAAAGATACTCCAGTAGAGCAGGGTAAAGATGATTACCTAATTTGTATGGAAAAGGTCTATCAATATGCAAGTTATATTGCAGTTAATATTTCCTCGCCGAACACTCCTGGTTTACGTTCAATGCAATATGGTGAGTTACTTGATGACTTACTCAGTTCAATTAAAGCCAAACAAACAGAATTAGCAGCTAAACACGGTAAATATGTGCCTGTGGCGCTAAAGATTGCGCCTGATTTAACCGCTGAAGAAATCAGCGCAATAGCTGACTCATTGGTGAATAATCAGTTTGACGGTGTTATCGCGACCAACACCACCCTAAACCGAGATAATGTGGTTGGATTACAACATGCAGAAGAAATGGGCGGTTTAAGTGGTAAACCATTGGCTGATTTATCAACCCAAGTGATCAAACAATTAGCGATATGCTTACAAGGTAAGATCCCGATCATTGGTGTTGGTGGGATCAATAGTGCAGCAGATGCTTTAGCTAAATTTGATGCCGGCTCAACCATGGTGCAGATATACACAGGTTTTATCTACCAAGGACCTAAACTAGTTGATCAGATCGCTAGAGCTTATAGTGCAAAATAACGACTAAAGCATTATATTTTTGATCAAAAATCATGCCGCGATCGAATGTCAGATCGTTCGATCGCGCTAACACTCTGAAATTTATGTTATAATTTATAATTAAATTTTGATATTGAATGAAAAATAAACTATTATGCTCAAGTGTTCATCATTTAGGTGCAGATAGCCATGTTATTAATGCCAAACAAGGACTGGCATTGGGAATACAATGATACTTGCAAGCAGCTAAGTATTTCATTGGGTTCCGAGATGGAGTTCTTAACCCCATACAAGACAAAACTATTAATTCCAGATGCGTTAACCGCAACTGAATTCAATCTTGAACACGCAAAATTCTATATCAAAATGCTTGAAACGCTTCCTAAAGTGTTACATATCTCTGATGCAGGTATTGTGCAAACAGCATTAAATGCCACCGCAGCCCATTTTTTATTACAATCACAAATGCCAAAGTCTTGGTTTTTTGATGAGAGTGATGAGTGTGTTTATTGCGAAGTCGGTAAGTTATTTCAACTTAATTGTGGCTACTCAAAAGTATTAGCTTTAGTGGTTGAAAATGGCTTACAAACCGCAACTGTGATGATTTTATCGCAATACTGTCAGTTATCCGACAGCAGATCGCTAGTACAATTCGATACCATTAAAGTCATGCATAATCGTTTGCACCCTTTGCGTAAAGCCAGGCAAGTCGTGGCAGCTTAAAATCGCTGAAATTAATGAGTGTAATCAAAAAATGCCAAACATAGTTTGGCATTTTTATTTTAGTTAATTGGCTTAATGGCATTTAACTCATTTTACGTAGCACGCTAAGCGGGGCAACACGCAACACCCAATGTAAAATAGCCCATGGATAACTTGGTACATAAGCATTAGCTTTCTCTTTTTGGATCGCTTTCACCATGGCTTTACAGCCTGTCTCAGTGTCGACAATAAACGGAACCGTTTTAACTTTTTCATTAATCTCACTGCGAATAAAGCCAGGATGTATACACGTCACTTTGATTGGTGTGCCCATCACATCGATACGGATTCCTTCAGATAAAGACGTTAAGGCCGCTTTAGTAGCCGCATAAACGGTCATAGCACGTCTAAAGCCACGCACAGCACTGATCGATGAAATGGTGACAAGGTGGCCATTGTTTTGCTCTCTAAAAATAGCCATTGCCGCTTCACATTGGGCTATAGCGGCAATAAAGTTGGTTTGCGCAGTTTGTAAGTTTGCTTCAAAAAAACCGCTGCCGATTGAGGCACCTTTGCCCATGCCGGCATTAACAATGACTCTGTCAAGTTGTCCAAACTCTTGTTTAAACTGACTAAACACCTCAAATACTTGTGGATGGTCGTTCACATCAAGTGATTTAATTAACACTTGGATAGTGGGATTAATCACCAACAATTCTTGCTTTAATTCTTCGAGGCGGTCTATTCGCCTCGCGCACAAAGCAAGATTATGATTTTGCTTAGCAAACTCAATTGCCATACCGCGGCCTAAACCTGAACTCGCCCCAGTGATTAATATGTTTGTCCGTTTCATAATGTGCTCTTTATTTTTGTTTTAATTATTTTAATTATTTTAATTATTTTGCTAAACGTGTTGAACATCGTCACTTAACGATACTCACAAAGTGAATATAACTTAAATTAAGCTGTGTAAATGGCGTTGTGATCCATCAAAAAAGCTATGCTCATTTAAGGTGATTAAACTCAATCGTTGCCGTTTTAACTGTAACTGGGTCACGCCGCAATTAACTAGCTGTTTATTGATATTAAAAAATTGACCTTCTGGCACTGCTAATATTTGCATTATCGCGGCACTAATGACGCCACCTGAGGTGAACACAAAAATAGTGTCATTGTCATTTGTCTGCTCGATGAGTTGTTGTAATCCTTGGCTTACACGTTGAGTAAAGTGTTGCCAAGATTCGCTATAGCTATCGTTAGCGGAATTTGATTGTTGTTGCCATTGCTCAATAGCTTGGCTAAATAATTCGATAAAGGCTCTGGTGGGTGACGTCTGTTGTTGGAGGTAGTACTTCATTGCATCTGGAGATGCCAAGTCTGGTCGATAAACCGCAATAACATTTTCATGATCAAACTCATTCCAAGGTGCACTGATCTTTAATGAATCATGCAACAAAGGGGGTGATAACGTCGATAAACAAGCATCACGAGTTTGTTGATGGCGAGTCATGTTGCCACAAATTACATGGTTAGGTTGAATTAAGCGTTGGTTAAAATACTCACCCAAATGCCGTGATTGGCTATGACCTAAATTTGATAAGTTATCATAGTTATTAGCGCCAAAGCTTGCTTGTCCATGACGGATTAAATAGATATTCGCCATGGTTATCCTTTTTGCTTCATTGCACGTTTACATCGCCATAGTAAATAATGGGAAAAAATCCAAAATTGTTTAAATGCAGGATTACGTGTTTGTTTGTGGTGATAGCGATAGTAAATTTGCTGTACTATACCCGCTAAACGAAACAAGCCAAATACTTCATAAAAGCGGAAATCTTCAATAGTGATGTCCATTTTGTCACAGTAATATTTAACTACTTGCTCACGAGTGAGCATACCATCAAGATGTGTTGGCTGGCGGCGAGTCATTTGGGCTAAAAAGTCATCATCAGCTTCAACCCAATAGGCGAGGGTATTGCCCAAATCCATTAATGGATTACCCAGTGTAGCCAGTTCCCAGTCGAGTATTCCATTGACCTTGCTAATGTCATCTGGATCTAACACTACGTTATCAAACCTAAAGTCATTGTGGGTTAGGCAAATGGTTTCTTGTGCTGGTTTATGTTGTTGTAGCCAAGTCATCACACTTTTACCAGAGGGCACGTTCCAAGTTTTAGCTTGAGTGTAGCGCTGGCTCCAGCCATCAATCTGGCGCTGAGTATATCCTTCTCCTTTGCCGATATGGTTAAGGTTAGCGGCATCAATATCCACTTTGTGTAATTCGATTAAACAATCAATCACATTGGTGCAAAGGGTTCTGGCTTGCAGCTTATCAACTGTCAATCCTTTAGGAAGATTCTGTCTTGGGATAATGCCATTGAGCTTTTCCATGACATAAAACTCAGTTCCTAATACGTCATCATCATCGCAATGCGCCAGCATAGCGGGTACATAAGGGTAAACAGGTTTAAGTGCTTGCTGTAATCGGTACTCGCGCCCCATGTCGTGGGCACCTTTTGCTTTAGTGCCTTTTGGAGCGCGGCGTAAAATCAAATCCCGATTAGCGTAACTTAAGCAGTAAGTCCAATTGGATGCACCGCCAGTGTACTGGGTTATGGTTAAGTCTCCCTCAAGTCCGTCGATATGTTGTTTTAACCACGGGTCAATTATCGCAGCATCAAGCTCCTCGCCGGTACGAACCGCTTTGGCTTTATCTAGATATTGTTGGTTCATTAAACCTGCTCCTCCCTTAACAGTTGTCTTAGGCGATGTGTTTGTTTTAACACTAACTTAAAATACCAACGCAGGGGCAACAAGCGTTTTAACAGATAAAGCCGTTTACCTTGTTGATGGGTCAGTAATATAAATTGTTTGTTCTTTTCCCCTTGATAGGCAATGTCTGCCACTTGCGCTGCATTGATGGGGGACTTATCAAATAGCTTACCCATGAGTTTTTCCATGGTCGGTAATTGGGTGCGCAAACTATTACCAAGATTAGTTTTAAAAAATCCGGGGCATAACACACTAACATTGATATTGTCGTCGGCAAGTTCTAAGCGCAACGTTTCTGATAATGAAACAACGGCTGCTTTTGACGCGTTGTAGCTCGACATAAATGGAATAGGGGTTAATCCAGCTTGTGATGCAACATTAACAATGCTGCCAACACCTTGTTGTTTGAAAAGTGGCACGAATTGCTGGCACATGTTAACGATACCAAACAAG
>NZ_JACJFI010000137.1 GCF_014164505.1 Shewanella sp. SG41-4
TGGTTGCAGGTGCCATTGAAGAAGCTGGCGGCATTGCCAAAGAGTTTAATACTATTGCCGTAGATGACGGTATTGCGATGGGCCATGGTGGCATGCTGTATAGCTTACCGTCGCGCGAGTTAATTGCAGACAGTGTTGAATACATGGTCAATGCGCATTGTGCCGATGCATTAGTGTGTATTTCTAACTGCGATAAAATTACTCCAGGCATGTTAATGGCGGCGCTGCGGTTAAACATTCCGGTGGTATTTGTATCCGGTGGACCAATGGAAGCGGGTAAAACTAAGCTATCCGATAAAATTATTAAACTTGATTTAGTTGATGCCATGATCGCCGGTGCAGACTCTAATGTCAGTGACGAAGACAGTAAGCAAATCGAACGCAGTGCTTGTCCTACTTGTGGGTCGTGCTCGGGTATGTTTACTGCTAATTCAATGAACTGTTTAACCGAAGCCTTAGGATTGTCGTTACCGGGTAACGGTTCAATGCTCGCAACTCATGAAGACCGTCGTGAATTATTTTTAGAAGCAGGTCGCCGCGTGATGATGTTGGCAGAACGTTATTACAAGCATGACGATGAAACAGCATTGCCACGTAATATTGCGTCATTTAAATCATTTGAAAATGCCATGGTACTCGATGTTGCCATGGGCGGTTCATCTAATACAGTGTTGCATTTAGTGGCTGCCGCACAAGAGGCGGAAATTGACTTTACTATGGCTGATATTGATCGCATATCACGCTTAGTGCCTCATCTATGTAAGGTTGCACCATCAACGCCTAAATATCATATGGAAGATGTTCACCGTGCTGGAGGGGTGATGGGTATTTTAGGCGAGTTAGATAGAGCTGGTTTAATCCATAACGATGTACCGCATGTGGCCGCAGATAATGGCGGCGATTTAAAATCAGTTTTAGCTAAATACGACATTAAACAGACTAACGACCCGGCAGTGATCCGCTTTTTTAGTGCCGGCCCTGCAGGTATACCAACCACTAAAGCATTTAGTCAAAATTGTCGTTGGGACAGTGTTGATGACGACCGTGAAAATGGCTGTATTCGTTCGCGTGAGTTTGCCTTTAGTCAAGAAGGTGGCTTAGCCGTATTGTCAGGTAACGTTGCCGTTGATGGCTGTATTGTGAAAACGGCAGGGGTTGATGAGTCTAATTTAACTTTTGTTGGTAGTGCACGCGTGTATGAAAGCCAAGATGATGCGGTAGCCGGTATTTTAGGCGGCGAAGTGGTTGAAGGTGATGTGGTTGTTATTCGCTACGAAGGCCCAAAAGGTGGCCCTGGTATGCAAGAAATGCTTTATCCAACAACCTATTTAAAATCGCGTGGTTTAGGCGCTAAATGTGCGTTAATTACTGATGGTCGTTTTTCGGGTGGTACTTCTGGTTTGTCTATTGGCCATGTATCACCAGAAGCAGCCTCAGGTGGCACAATTGCACTGATCGAAAACGGCGATCAAATTGCCATTGATATTCCTAAGCGTAGCATTCAATTAAATGTCAGTGAAGAAGAGCTTACTCAGCGTCGCACTGCTATGGATGCAAAAGGTCCGTTAGGTTGGAAGCCGGTGTCTCGTGAGCGTTATGTGTCATTAGCCCTTAAAGCGTATGCATTACTTGCAACCAGTGCTGATAAAGGTGCGGTACGCGATCGCACTAAGCTGGAGGGGTAGTATGTTGGCTTTGGCGTCTCAAACTCAATTAGATTTAGCCCACTATTATTTACAGAAAATTTTACTTTCGTCTGTATATGATGTGGCTAAAGTGACGCCACTGTCGAGCATGAATAAATTGTCTGCTCGCTTTGGTTGTCAGGTGTATTTAAAGCGTGAAGATATGCAACCAGTGCATTCTTTTAAAATACGTGGAGCCTACAACCGTATTGCGGCATTAACTCAAGATGAATGCAATAAAGGTGTGGTGTGTGCATCAGCGGGCAATCACGCCCAAGGCGTGGCAATGTCTGCCGCCAGCCGTGGTATTGATGCTGTAATTGTAATGCCTAGCACCACGCCAGATATTAAAATTGATGCTGTGAAACGCTTAGGTGGCAATGTGGTACTTTACGGGCAGGCGTTTGATCAAGCCAATGATTATGCTAAGAATCTGTCGGTAACTGAAGGACGTGTTTATATCGCTCCGTTTGATGACGAAGCGGTTATTGCGGGCCAAGGCACGATTGCCCAAGAAATGGTCCAGCAGCAACGCGATATTGAAATTGTGTTTGTGCCTGTTGGCGGCGGTGGATTAATTGCCGGTATTGCGGCGTATTATAAAGCGGTAATGCCACAAGTGCGGATCATTGGGGTTGAACCCGAAGATGCCGCATGTTTAAAGGCGGCATTAGAAGCCGATGAACCTGTGACGCTGGCCCAAGTCGGTTTGTTTGCTGACGGCGTAGCGGTTAAACGCATTGGTACTGAGCCATTTAGGTTAGCGCGTGAATATGTTGATGAAGTGATTACGGTTACTTCTGATGAAATTTGCGCAGCGGTTAAAGATATTTTTGAAGATACCCGTGCAATAGCAGAACCTGCAGGGGCCTTGTCAATTGCTGGGCTTAAAAAGTACATGGCGCAACAAGGTGACTCCATCGACGCGCCGAAAAAAGTCGCAGCCATATTGAGTGGCGCCAATGTGAATTTTCATAGTTTACGTTATGTGTCTGAACGCTGTGAATTAGCTGAGCAAAAAGAAGCGGTTTTAGCGGTAAAAATACCTGAAAAACCAGGCAGTTTTTTACGTTTTTGCGAGTTACTCGATAAACGGGTGATGACCGAGTTTAACTATCGTTTTAGTAGCCGTGATATGGCAGTAGTGTTTGCGGGTATTCGTCTTACTGGTGGCCAAGCAGAGCTAAGTGAGATTATTGCTAAACTTGAGTCTGAAGGTTTTGAAGTTCAAGATTTATCCCAAGATGAAACCGCTAAACTACATGTGCGTTATATGGTCGGTGGTCACCCACTCGAACCTTTAGAAGAACGCTTATTTAGCTTTGAGTTTCCTGAGCATCCAGGGGCATTGCTGAAGTTCTTAACCACTTTACAGAGTAAATGGAATATTAGTTTATTTCATTACCGTAACCATGGTGCAGCCTTTGGCAGAGTGTTAGCTGGGTTTGAAGTTCCGGCTAAAGACGACGTAGCGTTTGCACAGTTTTTAACGGAGTTAGGTTTCGTTTATCAAGAAGAAACCCACAGCCCGGCATATCAGTTATTTTTAAATAGCGCTAAAGCAAAGGCGTAAGTCATTGTTAACTGACCTGAACTCGGGGTAAGAGACTAAGATATGATAATAAAGATCATAAACTTAGACATTTATCACTATCAGACTTGTCATTTGTTTTACTAACAAGGCGAATTGACGCGTCAATAGCGGGTCTATTGCAAGTTAATTCAACACCGTTAGCAAGGCAAAGGGCTGTTTGAGAGGCGTTTGTTATCCCGAGTTCAGGTTAACTACCATACTGAGGTGATTTAGTGCCTCAATGTGGTATTGTCAGTTCGCCTAAAACGAAAATATATTCGTGGGTTTGTATAAACGATTACCGACGACCACTAATAAGTTGATGTTAATGTATTTTGCAGCAACTGATTGGTATAGTTTGCTTTATATGTAGGGTAAATTTTCCAGATTCATACACAGTTATGAATTTTCGACCTCATTTTAAGGAGACTTTGATGTTACCCGTACCAACAATTCAAGCTTTTATGCCACCGCGCCGAATTTTAATGGGGCCTGGCCCATCTGACGTGTATCCCGAAGTGCTTGCGGCACAATCAAGGCCGACTATTGGCCACCTTGACCCATTATTTGTTGGCATGATGGATGAGCTAAAAAGCTTAATTCAATATGCTTTTCAAACCAAAAACGAAATGACCTTAGCCGTATCTGCTCCAGGCAGCGCTGGCATGGAAACCTGTTTTGTCAATTTAGTTGAACCAGGTGAAAAGGTAATCGTGTGTCGTAATGGGGTATTTGGTGAGCGCATGCGCCAAAACGTTGAGCGCGTTGGCGGTGTTGCGGTAGTCGTCGACAATGAATGGGGCGAACCTGTATGCCCAGATAAAGTTGAAGCTGCACTTGTCGCGCATCCTGATGCCAAATTTTTAGCCTTTGTACATGCAGAAACCTCAACGGGTGCGCTGTCTGATGCCAAAACATTATGCACCTTGGCGCAATTACATGACTGTATCAGTATTGTTGATGCGGTGACCTCATTGGGTGGCGTTGAATTACTGGTAGATGAGTGGGGCATTGATGCCATTTATTCAGGCAGCCAAAAGTGCTTATCTTGTGTGCCTGGTTTATCTCCAGTGTCATTTTCGCCTAAAGCCGTTGCTAAACTAAAAGCTCGTACCACCTTGGTGCAAAGTTGGTTTTTAGATCAAACCCTAGTGATGGGTTATTGGGGCAATGGCGCTGGTGCTAAGCGTAGCTATCATCATACTGCACCCGTTAATGCATTATATTCCCTGCATGAGTCTTTACGTTTGTTAGCCAATGAAGGCCTCGAAAATGCCTGGGCAAGACACCGTAAAATGCATGAGTTATTACGTGATGGATTAACCAAACTTGGATTGAAATTTGTGGTTGAAGAAGCATCCCGTTTACCGCAACTTAATACTGTATATATTCCCGATGGTGTTGATGACGCCGCTGTGCGTAAGCATTTATTGGAAGAATATAATTTAGAAATTGGTGCAGGATTAGGTGCTTTAGCGGGTAAAGCGTGGCGCATCGGCTTGATGGGCTATGGTGCTCGTCGTGAAAACGTTGCCCTTTGCTTATACGCATTAGAAGAGTCTCTTAACCAGAACTAGAATTAGCTAGCCTAATTTAAGTCACGTGTTGAATAAAAAATGACGCTAAATAGTGTCATTTTTTATGTCTGTAAATTGAGTGGAAATGATTACAGAGGTGCTTATTATCTTAAGTTCGGGTTAGTTACTCAGCAAACTTTTTTTCTAACTCATTAACTTGCGCTTGTAATGCTTCAAGCTTTTCGCGAGTTTTAAGCAACACATGTTGCTGTACCTCAAACTCTTCGCGCGATACCACATCCAGTTTCATCAATTGGTTTTGTAATATCTGCTTGCTGCGCTCTTCAAACTCACCGGCAAATTGCTTAACACCGCTGGGTAAGTTGTCGCTTAGCTGCTTAGCGAGCTCTTCTATTTTCTTTGGATTAATCATGATGATCCCCTACTGATACGTTGATTTAATTGTAACCGAGGTAAGCGCTTTTCCAAACCTTAACTGTGATTTTTCGTTAACCGTCACCAGTTGATTCTGCTATGATCCGCCTTCGTTTAAGGTTAAGTAAGGTGTAATGATTAATGAAACTCAATCCAGGGCAAAATGAAGCCGTACATTATGTATCGGGTCCATGCTTAGTGCTCGCTGGCGCGGGGAGTGGTAAAACACGTGTAATCATTAATAAAATTGCTTACTTAGTTGAAAAGTGTGGCTATAAAGCCCGCAATATTGCCGCTGTAACCTTTACCAATAAAGCCGCCCGTGAAATGAAAGAACGTGTGGCTCAGTCTATGGGCCGCAAAGAAGCCCGCGGATTATGGATTTCTACATTTCACACTTTAGGGCTCGAAATCATTAAGCGCGAGCATAAAGTGCTTGGGCTTAAAGCAGGTTTTTCGCTATTTGATGATCAAGACACTTTCGCGTTATTAAAAGAACTGACCGAAGATGAATTAGATGATGATAAAGACCTGATCAAATCTTTGGCATCAGCGATATCTAATTGGAAGGGGGGATTAGTGATCCCTCAGCAAGCAAAAAACATGGCAAAAGATGAGCAAAGCCAATTATTTGCCATGTTGTATGCCCGGTATGCTCAGCACATGAAGTCTTATAATGCGCTCGATTTTGATGATTTAATCTTAATTCCAACCTTATTGTTGCGGATGAATGAAGAAGTGCGCACCCGTTGGCAGACTAAAATCCAATACTTGCTGGTGGATGAATATCAAGATACCAATACCAGCCAATATGAATTAGTTAAACTTTTAGTGGGTGAACGTTCGCGTTTTACTGTAGTAGGCGATGATGATCAGTCTATTTATTCTTGGCGCGGCGCTAAGCCACAGAACTTAGTATTGTTAGGGACTGATTTTCCAAGGCTTAAATTGATAAAGTTAGAGCAAAACTATCGTTCGAGCCAACGTATTCTCCGGGCTGCCAATATTTTGATTGCTAACAACCCTCACGTGTACGACAAAGCGTTATTCAGTGAGTTAGCTTACGGTGAGCCCTTAAGAGTATTAATTGCCGCTAACGAAGAGCAGGAAGCTGAGCGAGTGGTGGCTGAGATAATTCGGCATAAGTTTGTTGGACGGACTAAGTTTGGTGATTACGCTATTTTATACCGTGGTAATCATCAGTCTCGCTTGTTAGAACGGTCGCTAATGACCAATCGCATTCCATATAAGCTCAGTGGTGGCACCTCATTTTTTTCTCGTGCAGAAATTAAAGATATCATGGGGTATTTACGTTTAGTGGTGAACCCGGACGATGACAATGCTTTTTTGCGGGTGGTTAACTTACCTAAACGTGGAATCGGCCCTGCGTCGCTGGAGCGTTTAGGTAATTTTGCCAATCAAAAGCATATCTCGTTATTTGAAGCGATTTTTGATGTTGAACTCAATCATCACTTAGCGCCAGCTGCGGTTAACTCATTGTACCAATTTGGTCAATTTATTGTTGATACTGGTGAAGTTGCTACGCGTGGTGAGCCTGTTGAAGCGATTAAACAGCTTATACGTAAAATAAATTATGAAGATTACTTATACGAAACCAGTACCAGTGCTAAAGCCGCTGAAATGCGGATGAAGAATATTTCTGAATTATACCGCTGGGTTACCGAAATGCTTGAAGGTGATGAATTAGACGAACCAATGACGCTACCAGAAGTGGTTACTCGATTAACACTGCGCGATATGATGGAACGCAACAGTGAGGATGAAGGGGGCGATCAAGTTCAGTTAATGACGTTACATGCTTCTAAAGGACTGGAATATCCTTTTGTATTTATGGTGGGCGTTGAAGAGCGTATTTTGCCGCATCAGTCGAGTATTGACGAAGACAATGTCGATGAAGAACGCCGTCTGGCGTATGTGGGTATTACCCGTGCACAACGTGAATTGTGGTTTGTAATATGCCGTGAGCGTCGTCAATTTGGTGAAACGATGCGATGTGAACCGAGCCGTTTTTTACTTGAGTTGCCGCAAGATGACTTAATTTGGGAAAACCGTAAGCCTGTTCAAACAGAAGAGCAGCGTGTCGAAACCAGTAAAAGTCATATCGCCAACATTCGCGATATGTTTAAAAAGTAGTGTTAATGTGGTTGGTCTTATTGATTAGGCGCAAGACTTATGGTGCTTTTTTTTTTCGTTAAATAATTTACTGATTGCTCGGCCTTGACCACGCACATAACCAAGTTCTAAAAACTGCCTGATTTGTTGCTGTGTGTCGACGGTAGTGGCGTAGATATCGAATTTAAGTGTTTGTGCCGTCAATTGGTAAGCTTTCACTAATTGTAACTGTTTGTCATTGAGCAAGTGCTTACTGATGTCATTGTCTAACTTTAACGCCTTAATAGGTAAGAAGCTTAGGCAACTGAGTGAGCTGTAACCTGTGCCATAACCATCGATACCGATTTGCACACCCAATTGCGAAATAAACTCGAAACCATTGATATGGTTTTCGGTGTCTTGCACGAGTGCTTTTTCGTTAAAAAATAATATTAGTTTATCAAGATTGATATTACTGCCTTTAATGGTTTGCTTAAGATTGCGTAATACGAATTTATTTTTGATGTGCTGGCTGCTAATGTATAGATGTAAGTATGCATCCGCACCATATTTTGACTTAAGAGCTTGATATTGTGCACTTAGGGTGGAGAATATATAACCATCTAAATTTAGTGTGAGCTGGTATTGTGCGGCAAGCTGCTTCATTTTGCCATGTTCAATAATGCCTTGTTCGGGATGATGCCACTCAACGTGAGGTTCAATGGCAATTATCTCACCGGTAGTAAAATCGACCACTTCAATGTAGTTAATCTCAAACTCTTGTTGGTCTAACGCCTTCTTAAAATCAATTTCCAATTCATGTTGTAGCTTAGATTGCGTGCTGAGCTTGTCGTCAAAAATAACATAACAACCCTTGCCATTTGCTTTAGCCTGGTACATCGCCGCATCGGCATCACGCAGTAGAGATTCACTGGTGACTAATTTATTACGTCCACTAAATGCAATTCCGATACTGGCACCTGAGATGAACTCTTGTTTGGCTAATTGATAGGGCACAGACAACGCATGTAAAATACGGTCGCTGACTTCGATAGCATCTTCTGTGGCATTAATCGAATCTAGCAAAATAACAAATTCATCACCGCCCATTCTTGCTAGAGTGTCATTTTCGCGCACGCATGACTTGATACGTTGAGCTGTTTCAATTAAAAAACGATCGCCTTCAAGATGACCGAAAGAATCATTGATCAGTTTAAAGCGATCAAGATCGATAAATAATAAGGCAAATTGATCTAATCCATGCCGGCGCAAGTGTTTTAATGCTTGTGATAATTGCTCCATTAAATAACTGCGATTGGGTAAACCGGTGAGTCCATCATGTTGAGCATCGTGTAAAAGCTGATCTTCAATCTTACGACGCTGATTCATCTCTTGTTGAAGATTGTTGTTGAGTTCAGCGAGTGCTTGAGTGCGTTTAACAGCCCAACTCATCGAAAAAATGGCACTACTGGTTAAAATTGCAAGAGAAGTAGGTTTCACTCTAGGTTCCTTCTGTTATGATTCTATTGTTTTTATTTTAAATTCCGAACAATTATAACGTTCTAGACTCATTAACACAGTGGCAATTTACAATTTAGTGAAAACCAGCCAGTGCGAACATCAGACCAATGTAAATTTATTTATCCATACCACGTGAAAATGAAGTCCACGTTAACTAACACAATAAAAGGTATTTCTTACTATGCTGCGATGTTTTTCTCTGTTCATATTATGCTCGATACTATTAAGTACTGTGGTTTCAGCAAGGGATATTGAGCAGCAAGAAATATTGTTCAAAGAAAACCCACAAAAGCTTTATACAAAGCTAATTAGGGCCACAGAATTCCCTTTACAATTTTCAAATAATGCAGAGTTTGAACAAGCTGCGAATGAGTTAAGTTACCCACCAAATGAACTTCATCGCGATTTAGAGCTATTGGCACGACTAAATTTAGAAGCGAAACTGACATCGCCAACCAAATATGAAGACGCCGAATTACTGATAACACAATTAGACGCTATCGCATCAACCACACTTGAACAAGCTGTCGTCATTATGCTTAAAGCGCGGATTAAAGGACGTCAAAACCAAGAATATAATCAGGTGATCGTTGAATATAATGATGTTTTAAATATGGTTAACACAGATGTCAGTTTAGAAAGCACGCTTTTAAAATCGACACTTCATGAACAACTCAGCATGTTACATTCATTGCTACTTCAACCTACACCAGCATTTTCTCACTTAAATCGTTACCGCGATATCGCTTACCAATTACACAATAATTATTTTATCTCCGATGCAGAAACCCAGTTAGGTCGTTATTACAACCTTAATGGTGATCAAGCCAAGTCATTACAGCATTACAGTGAAGCATTCCGTTTAGCCAATAGTCTGGATTACCCCGGAATTAAAGCACATACACAACTCAATCTTGCGCGTACATACCGAGATTTAGAACAATGGGATGATGCACTAAAATATGCCCATAATGCGGCAGAGATCCTTCAATCGATAGGCCAAGATGTTTATCTATCAGAGGCCTTGACGGTTGTTGCAATGATTTACGCAGGCCAAGATCAATGGAATAAATCCATCGACTATTATTTAAATGTCCAGCAAGTTAATGAACGTATAGGTAATGAAATTGCCATAGGACTCACATACCATAACTTAGGCGAAGCTTACTTCAAATTAAATAATATCCAAGCGGCATTAAACGTAATGCAACGTGCAAATGATATATTTAGAGCTCGAAAAATAGAACATTACTTAGTCCATAATGAACTACTATTTGCCCAAATAAATAGCAGTGAAGGTATGTGGGATGAGGTTATTGATCATGCAAGTAAAGCTATAGAACTGGCTAAAAAGAAACATTTAAATGATGTGCAAATAGAAGCACTAGGTTATTTGTCTACCGCATATCGCAAAACCAACAACCTCAATGCAGCACTTGCAACTGTCGATGCCATTGTTGAAGTTAATAATACATCACAAGATAACACCGAACAAAAAAATGATTTCTCTGAACTCACTGAACAGAAATTAAAATTTGAGCTGGGTTTATTACAACAAAAACTACAACAACAATCTGTGACGAATAAATACAATCAATTTATCATTTTAGCCTTAATTCTCGGTTTTAGTATTGCGATCATTGTGTTGATTTTTATCTACAGAAAATTTCAGCAGAGAAACACCTTATATGTTGACGCTCAACATTTGAATAACTTAGATCCCATAACGCAAGCGCAAGGTTACAGGGCGTTTATTCAACGTATCAGTACACTCAATCACGCTGTTCCTAAAACACTCGCGTTAGTCAATATCAATGAATTAAACAATATTGATATTCAACTAGGACTTACCGAATCAGTAGTATTAATGCAATACTTTAATAGCCAGTTCAGTAAACACCTAGACACTGAAGTATTTATAATACGCTCAGGATTAATTGCATGTTATTTCGACAAACAATATGATCCAGAAGTTATCTTAAATGCCGTCATTGAGTGCCTTAAACAATTACAAGAGACTCAATTTACCATTCCTAATTTTGCTTTAAAATCCGTGGTTCAACATGCGAGTATTGGCCACATTAATTTACCACTACTCGGTAATCCTGATGTCATCATCAGTGCTGAATTACAATTTGAAACATTGCAATACGCGCTGGCTGCTGCCATGGAAATAACAGAGCAACCTGCTTATGTGTCATTGCGACCACTTAACTTTGCTCCAGCAGCGGTTTTTATGCGCCCACTTTATTTAAATCTGACTCAAGCACTTAATCGCGGCATCATTCGTGC
>NZ_JACJFI010000138.1 GCF_014164505.1 Shewanella sp. SG41-4
GTCATATTATTCGCCCGCTCGGAGGGATGGCAGAGTGGTCGAATGCACCGGTCTTGAAAACCGGCAACGGTTTATCCCGTTCTAGGGTTCAAATCCCTATCCCTCCGCCACATTCAATAAAAAGGCCCGCTATTTATAGCGGGCCTTTTTATTTGGCGAAAGATAGGACTTTGAACCAACGGGTTCCTCTTTATTACAAGCAAGCTATCCCTCCTAAAGATTCAAGATCAAATAATAAAAGTATCCTCATACATTGCAGATTATTTATGGGTGTCACGATTAATTCCCCGAACTAGGACATTATCTAGTGTTAGATAATTGTATTAACTGTGATTCTATTATGAGGCAAGATTTGGGTCGTAATAGATCAATGAAAGCAATAGGTCAAGATGTTAAGACTCTGTGGCATCACTAAAGTAAAATGAATAGTGGAGTAACCTCTTTATGAAAAATGTAATACTTTTTTTAATCTTTTTTCCATCATTTTTAAATGCTACTGAAGCTGATAGTAGCAACTCATTTATTGAGCAAATGAAAGGTTTATGCCTCAATACTGAAGCGACTCACTGCTCTAGTGAATTGTACAATATAGGGCAAGTGAATGAAGATGCTGTCGTTTACATCAAACAGCCTGAATTCATTTTTGATAAATATTGTGTGGAATTGGAAAATAAACATGAGCTATCATCTAGAGTATATACCTTAAATTCATATATATATGTTGGCAGGTCTATCAATGGAACTTGTTCAGATTATATTCGTTATACACAAGAGCATGATGGGAAGTCTTTGTATATTGATGCTAATGCTTTAGATTTTATTTTTTCGATAAAAGATGTATTTCACAAAAATAAACTCAGGAGTAAATGCCTTAATAAGTCTGATGTTTTTTATAAAAATATCGATATTTATGGGGTGAATATATATCCAAGTATTGTCGATGCTAAGCTAAAATATGAAATAAGCATAAGTCAAACAGGCGATGATGTTTTGTTCACTATGTACTTTGATTCAACAACTAAGGTGGAAGAATGCGAAGGAGTCAGAGGGCAAAAGCCTTAGTAACCAAAAGCAATTACATGTACACGGTTAGCGCATTTTAATCCCAGACTCCAACAGTGTTACTCTAAGCTTGGACATCTGTAATGGTCTAATGAATCTAAATTGCCTGTTTTATGTAAACGGCTTAATTAATAATTGAAGGATTCGCAATGAACTTCAGTGATAAACCAGACCGCACATCGTCGAAAGCCCATAAATGGGAAAAATACAAAGGTACAGATATACTGCCTATGTGGATTGCAGATACTGAGTTTCGCTGTGCTGAGCCTATCTTATCCGCTTTACATCAGCGCATTGATGACGGCTTGTTCGGTTATACCTTTCCGGCTCACGATACCGATGCTAGCGAGGCTGTTATTGCGTGGTGTCAACGTCAGTATAACTGGAAGATTGATCCTAGTTGGCTAGTCTGGACTCCGGGTGTGGTGCCCGCGTTCAATGTGGCTATTGCAGCATATTGCCAAGCAGGTGATACGATTATTGTACAAACACCCAATTATCCTCCGATATTGGCGGCACCTGCAATTAATAATCTCAACCGAACTTGTATAGGATCGATAGAAGTGGAGGGTCGCTGGACACTCGATTTTAATGCCTTAGAAGAGGCTGCCGCGGATCCTAAAGCCAGCTTATTTATTATGTGCAATCCAATGAATCCGCTTGGTTCAGTCTTAAACCAAGACGAGCTAGACACAATTGCAGCGATATGCAGCAAACATGGCGTTATGCTGTGCTCTGATGAAATACACTGTGATTTAATTTTAGATGACGTGCCACATTTACCCGCCAGTGCGCACCCCGAGTTGGCTGAGCATTCAATAACATTAATGGCTGCCAGTAAAACGTTTAATATTGCTGGATTAGGTACGTCTTTCGCTATTATTCCAAACGAAAAGTTAAGAGCAGCTTTCAACCATGCTGCCCGCGGCAGATTACCATCGGTAACCGTCACGGGTCTTACGGCAACAAATGCAGCCTTCAGGCATTGCGATGACTGGCATCGGCAACAATTGGCATATTTAACTGAAAATCGCGATTATTTAGTAACAGAAATCAATAAAATTGACGGTTTACACGCTATTTCACCCGCGGCTACTTTTTTACTGTGGGTAGATGCCAGCGGTTTGCAAGTCACCGATACGCAAGCCTGGTGTGAAGCCAAAGGTGTTGGTCCATCAGCGGGCAGAGATTTTGGTGATAAAGACTGTTTTCGCTTGAACTTTGGTTGCTCACGAGATTATTTAGTCGAAGCGATTAAAAAACTCCGAGGCTGAGCTATTTCATTAACGAGTAAATCTGAGTTTCAGGGCAAAAAAATTCAATATAAACTAAAAAATTGAGGCTTTATCCAGTATTTAATCGTATGACTATAGAATAAAAATTAAAGGAACATGTTCCACGATGACATTACCTATACAAAACACTCAAGAAATGGCTAAACGGTCCGCAACCTTCGTTGATTCTGAAGCACTTCGCAGAACCCCTAATCTCTGCAGTGGCAATGTGGATGACAAGCGCAAAGAAATCGCGCTTTATTTCATTAATACTTTTGATACCTATACGCAACTGTTTGATTGTTTGCGCGACGATACTGGCTTTTATCAAAAACCTATCCCTTTGCGCCACCCGCTTATTTTCTATCTTGGGCATACGGCCACTTTTTTCATCAACAAGCTACTATTGGCAAAACTGATCCCCGATCGGATTAATCCTCATATGGAGTCAATTTTTGCGGTGGGCGTTGATGAAATGAGCTGGGATGATCTGTCTGAGGACAGTTATGACTGGCCCAGTGTTTCTGCAGTAAAAGAATACCGCGCCAAAGTGCGCACCACAGTATTAAGATTAATTGATAGCTTAGACCTAGTGCTACCCATTGATTGGGAAAATACCTGGTGGCCTATCGTGATGGGAATTGAACACGAACGTATTCATCTTGAAACGTCCACGGTACTCATTCGCCAACATGAACTGGCTAAAGTCCAGTCATTACCTCAATGGCCTGCTTGCAAAGAGACTGGCGAGGCCCCCAAAAACACACTGATAAACGTTCCTGCGGGTTCTGTTAATCTAGGAAAACCCTTTGACAGTGACGTTTATGGCTGGGACAACGAATATGGCCAACATCAGGCAGATGTCGCCGAATTTAAAGCCAGCCAATATTTAGTCAGTAACCAAGAATTCCTCGAATTTGTTGAGGCCGGTGGTTATGAGCAAAATAGTTTTTGGAGAGATGAAGGCCTTGCTTGGCGGCAGTTTACAGAGGCTAAACACCCGACTTTTTGGCGTTGGCACAATGGCTGGCGTTTACGTCTGATGACAGAAGAAATAGATATGGCTTGGGATTGGCCTGCTGAAGTTAACTATCATGAAGCGAAAGCGTTTTGTGAATGGAAAACAATAGCAAGTGGGCAGCAGATCCGCATGCCAACTGAAGACGAATGGCATCTTCTATGCTCACAAGCTGGCGTTGAAGAGCTGGGTAATAGCGCGGCTAATGCTAACTTACATCTTGACCATTTTGCATCATGCTGCCCGGTAACGCGCTATCAACATGGCAATTGGTTTGATGTGGTGGGCAACGTGTGGCAATGGACTGAAACGCCAATTTACCCCTTCGATAACTTTAAAGTACACCCATTGTATGACGATTTCACCACGCCAACTTTTGATGGTAAACACAACCTGATCAAAGGTGGTTCATGGATTTCAAGTGGTAACGAAGCGCGCCTTAGTGCACGTTATGCGTTTAGGCGTCACTTCTTTCAGCACGCCGGATTCCGTTATATTACCTCTAGTGTTGAGGCGACGTCTCCTAAGGCTTACTACGAAAGTAATCAGTTATTGTCAGAATACGCAGAGTTTCACTTTGGTGACACCTGGTATGGCGTAGATAATTTTCCTAAAGCCTTAGCTGATATTGCACTTGAAGCAATGAAGGGCAAATCCACAGTTAAAGCACTTGACCTAGGCTGTGCATGTGGTCGTGCAAGTTTTGAGCTAGCCCGTCAGTTTGATGAAGTAGACGGTATTGATTTTTCAGCAAACTTTACCCGCCTTGCGGCTAAAATGGCGCAGCAAGGTGCAGTGCGTTACGCCCGAGCTGAAGAAGGCGAGTTAGTGAGCTATCATACTCGTACCTTGCAAGAACTAGGGTTGGAAGCTTATGCAAACCGCGTAGCATTTCATCAAGGCGATGCCTGTAACCTCAAACCCCAATTCACTTCTTATGATTTAGTACTAGCAGCTAATTTAATTGACAGACTCTACCAGCCGAGCCGTTTTCTTGCGGATATGGCACAGCGGATCAATGATGGCGGCTTGCTTATTATTGCATCGCCTTACACGTGGCTGGAAGAACATACACCCAAAGACGAGTGGATAGGTGGGTTCAAAAAAGATGGCGAAAACTACAGCACGTTAGATGGCTTGAAAGATCAACTATCAAGCCATTTTAAGTTAGTCGGTGAGCCGCGAAAAGTCCCGTTTGTGATCCGTGAAACTCAGCACAAGTTTCAGCATACCTTGTCTGAACTTACGGTTTGGGAGCGCTTGCCACGCGGATAAGCGCCTCAATTTCATGAGCTATCTCTTTTTGGTCTACCAGTTGTTCAAACCAACTGGTGGCCACAATATCGCTTTGCAGTCCAAGCAAGGTTCCCAGCACGATGCCACGATGTACATTGTCACCGCCTAAATTGGTATTTACTCGCAGCGCTTGCCAAGGATCATTTTGGTATTTATAAGCCAGATACAAGACGACAGGCCAAGAATCTGAAATATAACACGCCCTTGAAAAAATCTGACCGACGACTTGGTTATCGGGCACATTACGTTTTAACAGACTGGCTAAATTAGTACTCGTTAAGCCCTTACTTGCATCAAGTAAAAGTATTTTAACGCCAGCTTCATCAGGCCCATCCATAAGAGCACACAAGAGTTGCACGTAGCTATCACACACTTGCATTAAAGATTCATCTGGATGGGTTAAAGCCAGGTGTGCTCTGCAAGCAATCTTTATCTCAGCTTCGTTTGTGCCCTTAAGTCGCTCTGAAAACACCAAAGGCGCGATTGTGACTAATGCACCAATAGATGCTGTGTCGTGCGTTTTCATACCACAATTTTCAGGCTTTCGACCTTGCGCTAAATTGGCAAAAAATCCTCGATGGTAGGATTCTGCATAAGTATCGGGATGAGCGGCGGGAGTCATTGTCATAAAGTCAATGTAGGCATTAACAAATGCTTGTCGATCATAGGGTTGTGGCGAACTCGCCAAGGTGCGCATCAGCACACGAGCGCAATGGGCATTGAGGGTGTTTTCACCGGCCTGCATGCCTTGATGATAATGTACATTCGGTTGGTCCCAAAACTGCGCCTTATCTTTTAAAATAACATCGCCTACCACTTGCGGCGACAGATCGTTAGTTGAATGCCCCTTAGACGATCGATCGATGGACTGTCGCCCTCCTTTATGTTTGGAGTGCAAAGACATAATAGAAGAAGGGTGAAACTCTGGTGCGGCTTCAAAGCGCTGAATACCACCAGTAAAGGCACGCTCTATTTCCATTGGCTGATAATACCAATGCACAGGCATGGCTAAAGCGTCAGCAATAAAACTTGTTTTAAGTGCCCAGGTTACGCGAACTAGCTCAGAAGGGGTGTTATTCATGATAATGCCTTTATCACATGGCAAAAAATAATTCGTATCAGCATTGACTCCGCAACAATAGGTTGTGAATCGATAACGAATGGAAATTTTGATGATGTGAATATGATTAAAAACGTATGTGGATATACTTGATACGTCATTTATACAAATCTAGACGTTTTTTATGGCAATACATTAAATTAATTACAAGCTCTTATTTACAAAGATAATTATTCGTAACCATAATGTTGAACATTATAATTTTGCAACTCACACGGCCATAATTTTTATGTTGGCGTTTTTTGGGTGCTAAACCACCACTTATAAAAGACGATCGGTTTATATTTTTGATATCCTGCTTGTTAATAGTTTACCCAATTATTTGTACTGATATACTCAGCTTCATTCCAATTGTTAACATACTGTGTGCCAATGTCTGTAATCACTCCTAACTTACCCCGTAGCCCTAGTTTTTTGCAGTCTCTTGTCTGTTTTAGCGTGATTATCATCACCATTGCAGGAGGACTTTTTGGTCTAGGGATCAGCCTGCATATACTGATGTTTCTGTGTCTTTTGTGGATAGGACTTAACGCTTTTAGTCTTGGCTATGGCTATGTACACATACGTGAGTTAATGACTAACGCCCTCAGCAGAGCCATGCCTGCCATCTATATATTTATATTGATCGGCATGGTGATTGCTAGTTTTATGCACAGTGGCACCATCGCCACGCTTATTTATTACGGCCTTAGTTGGCTAAGTCCGAGTTTGTTTTTGGCTGTCGGTTTGTTACTGTGTGCCTTGATGTCGGTTGCAACGGGAACATCTTGGGGTACTGTCGGCACCTTAGGCGTAGTTTTTATTGGCATCGGCTCTGCCATGAATATTCCACTTCCTTTAGTTGCCGGTATGATTGTCTGCGGGGCAACTTTCGGTGATAAAATGTCGCCGATTTCAGATACCACAAACCTCGCGGCTATGAGTGCTGGTACCGATATTTATCGACATATTTACGCCATGTTGTTCACTACAATGCCTACTTTTATCCTCACATTTATCATCTTTTTAGTGATCGGATTTAACTTTGGTGAGCAAAATATAGACTTAACAGAAGTCACCTCAATTCAAACCGCACTTGCCAACACATACAGCCTTACGCCACTGATTACGTTATTACCACTGATTTTACTCGCCGTGCTGAGTATTAGGAAAGTGCCCGCTGAAGTAACGATGTCATGCAGCATTATACTTGCCGTGCTAATCGCGATTTTTTATCAACAAGAAAATCCAATCTCCGTGCTTAATGCGCTGTGGGAAAATACGCCCGAATCAACGGGTATATCCAGTTTAGATGCTTTGCTAGGTCGTGGCGGCATTAGCAGCATGAGCTGGACCTTACTGCTGGCGTTAATGGCCATCGCGCTAGGTGGGATTTTGCACGGCGCGGGATTTCTCACCGTATTGTTAGCCGGTATTATAAAAAGAGTGCAGCGCACCGCCACCCTTATTGCTACGACTATTATGTCCGGTTTTTTAGGTAACATTGCTATGGGAGAGGCTTATATTTCGATTATTCTAAGTTGCCAACTGTTTAAGCCGAAATATGAGCAACAGAATTTAGAGGCTGCCATTCTTTCGCGCTCAGTTGAAGAAGGTGCCACAATGACCACAGGCCTTATTCCGTGGACCACAGCCGGAGCCTTTTATACCGCTACACTAGGGGTAGATGTTCTTGACTATGCGCCCTATGCATTTTTCAACTACCTCAATGCCATCATTGCAGTGGCAATGGCAGCATTTGGAATTGGTCTTCTCAAACCGAAAACCAAACCAGCCTTGGCAGTTTTTACTTCAAAGGAGCTTTAGTCACATGGCTGGCGATTTATAAATGTCCCAAGATTTTAGTAACACACTACGCCATTGTAAATCTGCTAATATTAACGGTGACATTCATAGTTAATGCCAGATAAATAACTGTTTACTTTGATTTTTATATGCGAAGTCAGGGGGGCTTGTTTATTAAAAGCCTGCCATCCCTCTGCAAGATTTATTGAGAGAGCCTCATCAGAAATGATGGGGCTTTTTTTGTGTCTGCACTATTTGCCCCTAAGATCCCGATGGTTAAGAACGCAAAGCCTTAGGCACATCGTCTCGGCCTAAAATATGTTCTAGTTTAGATTTTTAAGTGCTTACATTGATTGTTGAATCTATGAAATGAAAAGTACAAGGTACAAACCAATTCGTTTTTAAGTAGGCTTACTGACAGCTGCGAAAATTTGATGTTCATGACCATAGAAACTTATGTCTGAATATTCACATCATATGAAAATTCAAATTAATGAGATTTTTATCGTCCGTCTATTGTGCGTTTATTGTTCGTTATTTACTGCATCATTGAGGCACGTCAAGATATCACCGACACATTTCAGTTAAATTTATAATGACAATGTTATTTCTAATACGCATTTACGTATCTGATCCCTTTAGTTGTAATCACAAAAAGAGTCAAACAGATGAAAAATTTTCCTGAACATTATAAAGAACTTAATACTTGGATGGACAAACTCGGGGTGGCTATACCTGAGGCTATGCAAGGGTTTGCTGAACTGCATAAGGCATCGATTACTCCTGCAGCTTTAGAAAGTAAAACTAAGGAGCTAATTGCTCTTGGTATAGCGATAACGGTTAGGTGTGATGGGTGTATTACATTTCATGTTCATGACGCATTACAGGCTGGTGCTAGTAAAGAGGAAATAGCTGAAACTGTGTCTGTGGCCATTCTGATGGGGGGAGGTCCATCAATGGTTTACGGAATTGAGGCCATGCAAGCTGTCAGTCAATATCAACAGCAAGGATTATAACCTAAATCTATCAATAATTTAGAAACTTGAATTAGCCAGAATGTTTACTAGCATCATTAACACACTAATAGCGGCTGTTTGGTTTTTCCTTGTAACCAGAGACTGTATAGGTGAATAAATATGAGTACAGCTAAAAGTGACAAAAATAGCAATCGTGACAATCTCGAAGGAGATATTAAAGAGGCTGTTGAGACCGATAATAATATTAGGGAAACCGTTCGGTGCATTACTCTTAAAGCATTTAGTGAAGGTAAATTGGACTTCAGTGAGATCTCGCAAATTGCAAACCGAGTGGTTAAAGGTGCTGGTTTAGGTGCTATTACTCACGGCCGTGATGGTCAGGACAAGTTAACTAATGCCGTTGCGGGACTTGACGATGCCTTATGTTCTGCCGCCGAAGCATGCAAATTAGCCGTTGAAGAAGCTAGTTCGCATGTTAACACCTTTAGTAAGCAGGATTTAGATCGCGCCATTAATGACCTTAGTGAGCTTGAAGCTATGTTTTTAGATACTTTGAAAGAGGTAGCAAAAGAGGCTAATGAGACGGTATCCGATACCTTAAATGATTTGGTTCGTCATGGGCGGGTAAGCGGCACTGCAGTTGGTCAAAAAACAACTGAGATCGCAACATTGTTAAACCAACAATTTAGTGAAAGGCTAAGCGACACTGTAACCGCCGGAGTCGATTCAGCTGCGAAAGTAACAAGTAACCTCGCTTATGCTGCAGCTGGTTTTCTTGATGCGCTTGGACAAAAATTGAATCAGAAATCAACATCTAATCCAGCCCCAAATAAAAGTAAATAGGTGCACCATGCTTTGGGAGACGTTAGGCACAGCGCGAGATATTGGTCGACTGAATGAGCTTGCTTCGGTCTTAATCCGTTATGGCTTCGGCGATGTAATGCGTAGGCTTGGCCTCGCTAACATGTTGAATGTCGCAGGTAAGGCATTGCATTGGAAGCATGCTGCAGAAATAACCAGTTTGGAGTCACCAGTCAGGTTTTGTCATGCATTAGCTGAAATGGGGCCAACCTTTATAAAATTAGGACAAATTCTTGCTACCCGTTCAGACCTATTTTCACCAGAGTGGACGACTGAATTTGAAAAATTACAAAATCATGCGCCTCCGGTATCGTCCGAATTAATCTGTAAACAATTACAAGAAGACTTAGGATGTAGTCCGCAACAAGTTTTTGCTGAATTTAATCCAAAACCTTTTGCTGCAGCGTCCATTGCCCAAGTTCATCGAGCTCGTCTACATGATGGTACTGAAGTGATTATTAAGGTTCGACGGCCAGGCATTAGGCCCGTTATGGAAGCCGATTTACGTTTACTTGCCCGTATTGCAGAGATCATGGAGTTAGAGTCTCCGACATTACGCCGTTTTAGGCCTCGTGAGGTGGTACGTCAATTTACCCATTCTCTACGCCGAGAATTGGATTTATTGGCCGAGTGTCGCAATGCCCAAAGGGTAGCCAAAAATTTTAAAAGTAACCCTAATATCGTTATTCCTAAAGTGTATTGGTCTTGGTGTAGCGAACGCGTCAATGTGCAACAGTTTATTGATGGTATTTCTGGTCGAAATGTTGAAGCAGTGGAAAAGGCTGGTTTAGATAGAAAACTGTTAGCTAAGTATGGCGGTCAAGCCGCGTTGAAAATGATATTAATTGACGGTTTTTATCATGCAGACCCTCATCAAGGTAATATTTTTTATCTACCAGAGAATCGAATCGCATTTATTGATTTTGGAATGGTGGGACGATTGTCTTTCGAACGCCGACATCAAGTGGTACAGCTTTTACATAGCATGGTTGAGTTGGATGCTCCTCGTGTTGTGGATGTATTACTGGGTTGGGCTGGAAATCCTGCGATAAATTGTGAAAATCTCACATATGAAGTAGAAGAATTTGTTGATAAGTATCATGGTGTTTCGTTAAAAAATTTCCAGTTAAGCATGATGCTAACTGAACTGATCTCACTGCTTAGAGAATATGGTCTGAGCTTACCACCTGATATTATTATATTGATCAAATCATTAATTGCACTTGAAGGTGTAGCTCTGCAGTTAGACCCAGACTTTAATATGGTCACTGAAGCCAAACCATTATTACACCAGCTAATGATAGACCGATACGCACCAGACGCATTGGCCAAAAGAGGTTGGCAAGCCATTGTCGATACTGGCGAACTGTTAAGTGGATTACCACAAGACTTGCAACAACTTTTACGTTCAGCCCGTAGTGGCCGATTTCAACTGCATGTTGATGTAACAAGACTAAAAGCATTTGGTAATCAACTTGATCGTGCTGCTAGCCGTATGGCAATAGGTAATGTGGTAGCGGCTATGATTATTGGGTCGTCTATTGTGATGACAGTTGATGGTGGCCCAACTTTATTTGGTTTGCCGTTATTTGGCATACTTGGATTTCTGAGTGCTGTCGTCGGTGGAATTTGGTTGTTATTTTCCATTTGGTCAAGTGGGAGGTGGAAGTAGCAAAGTTTGCCCGCATCAATAAATAAAGTGATCGAGTACTGGTTATCAAGTAACACTCTTTAC